>CACZRA010000280.1 GCA_902783395.1 uncultured Lachnospiraceae bacterium | reverse complement strand
CCCTCAACAAAATCAGAATAATCATATGATGGATGAAACTGTACAAATTTATACTGTTTTTTATCAATCTGACCATCTTCATTTTTGCATTTACTTTTAACGTATTCCCTCACGCAAAATGTTTTTCCGGTTCCCGGCGCACCTGTAAAAATCACCTGATAATTATTATCGATTTCCTTAGCAATAAGATCCATAAGACTAAACGCGTAGTTACTTTGTAATAAAGATGCATTTCCACGGGATGGTTCATCTCCCAAGACTGCCTTGAGATTTTCTTTGTTATTCTGGGATATTTCACTATTCTTATCTATATAAAAGAATACATCCTCGATAGTACTTTCATCCTGTATTTTTGCAAGGAGATTTTCCAGAATCTGTCTGTTATTATCGAAATACTTCAGAGTATTTCTATCCCATGTACTAGGATCGTTTTTCTTCTTATTGAATGAGCTTCTTATATAGTTTTTTTGATATATCTCTCCCTGCTTTGCTCCGCTTAATAACAAAGCCATAACGGCATCAAAACATCCGCTTCCTCTTCTTTTAGGCCTATATAGTTTTACAAGTTCCTTTGCTTCTTCTTCATCCATAAAAGTCTTTCTAACCATACCTACAGTAGCCTTCCCGTCGAATCCACAAAAGCTTATATCTGACATTCTCAAAACCTCCTAAGTATTATTTCAGTAATTATAGCTCTATTTATTCATACCCGCATCATCCGCATTAAACATCACACAGGCGTGTACCTGATCCGGACAGTTTCCCCCTCCAGCTGGTTTCCCGCCTCATCTTTTTGCGAAAATGAGATGATACCGGTCTTGATCTTGTCGGGATCAGCTCCAAAGAGTTTCATTATCACGTTCCTGTATTCATCCAGCTGCGGCTCGTATTTTTCTTTGAAAGAAATGTGCATTATATCCTCTGGAACGAGATAATCATTATCCGATTTGTAATCTATGAGAGTGAAGCTTCCGTCTTTATTTTTGAGGATAAGATCGGCAGAGCCGTTATGCCACTCTGTCCGGCCGTCATTTTCCATTCCATACGAGAATGGCAGCTCCGTATACGCAGTCTCCACTTTGTCCAGAACAGATTCCCCCTTAGATCTATCCGTAAGCCAGTCTATATATGCTCTTCCGCATGCTGCTATAAATTTCCGATACAAATCACGTTCCGCAAATTCCCCGTCAATTTCAGGGGACCTTTCAAGGTTCATGACCGCACGGCAGCTGCAGTAATTGACAAGTTTATCCATATCAGTCTGCTTCTGCATCAGACCGTTTACGATAAGCTCCATCGCATTGTGGAGGGCATCTCCCAGCAGATTTCCGATCGGGCGCTCCAGAGTCCTGCTGTGTTCATCTTCCCTGTGTTTACCGGCCGCTTCTGCTTCAGCCACAGCTTTTTTCTTTGAAGGCGATGTTCCATTTTCCAGACCGCTGGGATTGATCTTAATATATGATACCGGCCCCATGGCCTTTTCTTCATGGGCTGCAGGATACTCATCGTTTCCGGCACTGTAATCCTTTACATCGGGTTCCGGGATTTCAGGCATATTCACCCTTGAAGTATCAAATACAGGATCACATTCTTTGATATCATAGCTGTAACTATCAGCCGGCTTTTTACCACTGTCCAGCTTACACTGCGCAAAAAGCCTTCGCATATATCTCTTTCCATCCGATATCACATCCAGGAAAATAGCAGCCTGTTTAGCGCGGGTCAGGGCGACATATTCCAGCCGATGAAATTCTGAACTTTCATCTTTTTCATACTTTTTTATTAGCCTCTCTATTCCGGTTATTGATGACCAGCTCTTTCCAAATTTTGGATTCACCCCCGGATAAAACTCATTTCCTATACGCATGCTGACCGGTTTTCCCTCAGTTCTTCCGTGCCGGTCAAGTAATATCACGATATCGCCTTCAAGTCCCTTGGCCTTGTGAAGATTCATAAACCTTACTGCATCAGGCTTTTCCTCCAAAGACATTTCATGTTCGAGCTTTGTCCCGATATATCGATCCATCTCTTCAATGATGTCTTCACCTGTCCCGTTGATATTGACGTTTATACTCTCGAGCATCTGTCTTATGTGGGTGCTTACTGTATGGGCATCAATAACAGAAATATCAGTATCTTTATCGAAGATCACCGATATCTGCCTCTCAAGATACTGCGCCTTACCATACGGAGTCATATGCCGGCAGTCCTCATAAAGACAGTCCAGTATTTCATCCGCAGTATCTGCCAGTTCTTTCTCACTGCCCCACTTTCCGCTTTCTCTTACAGCCTCTATGGCACCCGTCCTGTAGAATGGACTCCTGGGATTCACCAGGTATTTATATAACCTCGCATAGACATTAAGCGCCTTATCCCTGCCAAGCGAAACCTTTCCATCAAGCACGACAGGGATCCCATGTTTTTTTAGCGCTGTCACATACAGATCCATATTTGTGGTATCAGGACTGATAATAAGAAAATCACTGAGCTTTATCCCATCGGCCACAGGATCATAGCTGTCTCCGTTTTTTTTATATCTTGTTATCTGATATCTTGCTTTTCCATTATCATCTTTGGAGATCAGCTCTGTTATGACTTTTATCAGATTTTCCACATCCGTTTCAGTGTCACCTTCGGAATAAAACCAGGTTTTTCCGCCGTCTGCAGACATCTCATTATCGGGATTGTTATACCTGTAAACCCCGGACACAAGGATGCCGTCGGAATTCGTTGCAGATATATTCACTGCTTCCATGTTCCTGTAAGAATAAACGCAGCCGTTCGTTACGGTATTTACAATAGGGAAATACTTATCCGATTCATCAAACTTTTTGTTCACCCACTTGATTATCTTATCATTTGACCTGAAATTCTTTGAAAGCTCATATGTTATGGCATTATCAAGTCCCTCCATTTTATCTTTGATACGGAAGTATACCTCGGGCTCTGCGCCCCTGAATCTGTATATTGACTGCTTGGGATCACCGACTACAAAAAGCGCACCCCGGCGCAGTCTGGTTTCATCCTCCGGATCACATGCAAGACGGAATATGAAATCCGCCTGGAGACTGTCGGTGTCCTGAAATTCATCCACAAAGAATGTCCTGTACTTACTGCGGAAATAATCCCGCGAAGCTTTGCTGTCTCTTATCAGATCCCTGGTAAGTTCAAGGAGATTGTCATTGGTTATCAGATTTACCGGACGGTTTTTATGATAATAGTCACGGGCATTTTTTGCGTATGAAACAAGTGTCTGGAAATGCCTTTCCATTCTGACCCCGTTTTCAAGAGCTTCGATAAACGAAAGAGCAATCTCATTACCAAATTTGTTTTTAGTTTTTTTCCCGCCAAGTTCTACCCATATACCGGCAGGTTCCAGAACATCTTTTATGCTTTCCTTCAATAAATCATTGGCCTCTTCTACAAATGATTTATCATATCTTACAGGAAGTCCTGTAGTTTTAAGATATGTCTGCTTTCCTGTTGTCAGCTCTCTTAATACTGCATTAATATCGCATGAATTTCCTTTTTTGATCTCGTTGATTATTTTAACGGTTTTATCCGAGGCAAGCTTTCCTCCGGCTGCCTTCAGCAGTTCATCGGGCGTTTTTATAGTCTCCCTTTTATCTCCCACATTCTTTTCGTCGTCGAAGCATTTTGCTGCGAAAGAAACTATAAGTTCAGCAAGATCAGGCTGGGAAGCAGCCGGACCGCCTTTTATAAACAACCCGATGGACTTTTTCAGCGCATCCACGTCGATCGGCTCCCTCGGAGTGATAATATCCACTTCTGCGGGAAGATCGCATATTGACATGAAAAGCTCCTCAATGTATTCCCTGATAAGCCTCCTGTCCTCTATCCAGTCTTTATCCTTATCTGCCTCTATTGTTTGCCAGTCTGTCGGTGATAACGTTCTGAGATAGTCGTTTAAATATCTTTTTTTAAGCTTCTTTTCCTCATCATCCTGGATCAGTATCAGATCCTGCGGAAGCCCCGCTGTCTCGCCCTGCTCCTTAAGGAGAACATTGCAGAAGCTGTGGATCGTTGATATATTCATTTCATCCAGGCGGTAAAGCTTATCAGTAAGTCTGTTATCCGTTCCGCAGGCAGCTTCTACCTCCTTCTGAATCCTCCCCCTGAGCTCCTCTGCCGCTTTGTTCGTAAATGTGATCGCGACGATCTCTGATGGTTCGTAGTCAGCTTTAAGCATGTTAACGATACGCCTTACGATAAGAGTCGTTTTGCCCGCGCCTGCCCCGGCTTCCACGAACATATTAAGAGAAAGCTCTGTCTCTATCTCGCTTCTTTTTTTCTCTTCATTCATCCCCTTAGATTTCATGATCAGGCATCCTCCTCTTCTGTATTCTCGTTTGCCGCGGCATCTACCCATTTTCGGCATACATTCGTATACGGACAGTAATTCTTATCACAGAATTCTTTCTGTCCGAATAAAATCCTGTATTTGGGCTTGTCAGCATTCGGATTAGTCACCTGAGCTTTCTTTACACCTTCGTCATAAAGATAACGGTATTTTTTATTAACCTTTTCCTGTATCTCCTGTTCAAGATATTCAGCTGACACATCCTGTTCCCGTGAATTCCATCTGCCGATCGTATTAACTATCTGTCTGCTGATATCATCCGGAAAATCCACTTTTATTTCTCCTATATCAGAACCGCCTGATATCAGGGCTTTTACATCTTCAGCCGTTTCCAGAATTAATCTGGGATCCGCTTCATACGGGAAAGCGTAGCAGATCGATTCGAATTCATATTCAGACGGTATCAATCCGAAAACTTCAGTCAGTCTTTCCTTGCCTTTATCGCTTTTAAGGTAATCAATGGCAGCCATGGCATACATATAATGTTGTATCTGTATGCCGAGATCCACCTCTTCCTTCTTGCTTTCAAGCTTTCCCGTTTTATAATCCACTATACGAAGTCTCAGGGTGTTTCCGCTGAGATATCCGTCAAGCCTGTCGATGGAACCGTTTATCGGCATGTCATAGCTTTCTCCCTCATAGCTGCCGCTATATACCATCGGTTCACCGTCAGGATTCAGGTATCCTCTCCCGAAACTGATCTCGCATCCTATCACTTTCCACTTTTTGGCTTTCTGACTGTCGTCGTACCACTCTCTGTGAATGATATCAAGATAATCGGCATTCAGTTTACGGTAATACTCTGATTCAAGATCTTTTACAGGTTCAGACGGATAAGGCTGTTCCTTCAGGATGTTCACAAGCTCCTCATCAAACAATCTGTTGAAGGTATCAACATCCATTTCTTCGGCTATGTCACGACTGGGCGGCATCACCTCGTTGAAGTATCTCTCCATAAGCCTGTGACACAATGTACCTTTCTGGGCAGCTCCGAGCCAGACGTGGCTCTCCGGTGTCATCTGCTGTACGTCCTTCAGGTGGCATATATAGCGGTAGTAGTATTTGAGCGGGCATGCCAGCATCACCTGCAGGCCGGACGCACTGATATTCCGTTCCTTTTCATCTTCTTCATTCTCATGCACTGTATTTTCCGGCTCTTCTGCATTTTCTTCCTTCTTCAGTTTTTCCGCCTGTTTATCCTTACGCTCCTGCCTGATCTTCTCCGCGCGGTCTTTTATTGATTTCTTTATTTCAGAAGCTGAAATTTTTATATCATTCCTGATATACGAATCCCAGTTTTCATATCCTTCGGCTTTGCTCTCCTCACACCCCGTTTCTTTCTCTATTTCGTATAAAACAACCGCCGGGCTGCTGTCCCTTAACGATGTAGTATCATAAAAAAGATATGTGAAGATAACCTGTGCATCTTTGTATCCGTTATTCTCGAGGCTTATAAGCGATTTCTTAAGCGCGAGTTTTCTCCGAGTATTCCTCAGCCCGGCCAGATCAACGGTACCGGTCATTGAACCTGCCCCTTCGATGTATTCTGTCTTTTCATTATCAAGCAGAACAGGAGACTGTCCGGCATCCAGAGTGAAATCCCCCGACGACATTCCGAGGAAGAAATTGACCGGACGCTCTAGGATACATGCATCATCTATTGAGCATATGCTCACAGAATTTTCATCTGCATCATCCGATACAGTCAGGCCTTCTACTGCCTCCCGTACAGCCGCTATCCTGTCTGAAACGGTATACGAAGAATCATCGGCATATTTAAGGTTACTGACCTCCTTTTTTAATCCTTCCTTCACAAGCCTTTTTTCCGGGTTCAGTTTGAATGTATATCTATCCGTAAAATCAATAAGCTTTGAAAGAATCTCAGCGCAGGAATTCTTTTCATCGAAGATATCAATATAATCCTTCAGGAAGGTTATGAAATATGGATCAGCATTATCTCCTGCATTTTTGATACAGGCTTGATAACGCGCCCTCCCCCAGCCTATCCCTGCATCCAGGCAGCTATAATATGCTCTCACAGGATTTGAGACGACATTGTCCTCGCTTATATTTCTGAAGGTGGCAAGAGGATTCAGGACGACCTTCTCAAGGTCCGCATACAGCATGTCATTATCAGCGCAATCAAGACATGAAAGCATGAATCTTATTATATTCAGTTCTACAGCCGGATTTCCGGATCTTATGGTATACGGGATATGAGAAGCATCAAACGCTGCCTTTATGAAATTTATATATCTGGGATTTGAATAATACACGCTGACTGCGTCATACGGCAGCTTTGCCGGATGACTTTTGCTGTCATGTATCTGATCGACCGCATGACGGACTTCATTGGCGATACCGTAGCACCGGTATACAGAATATGCAGCATGTATACTGGCTTTTTCATATTCAGGTACATATCCCGCTTCCGTAAGGTCACAGCCGGAAAAAGATGCCAGAAGCTGCATCAGGTCTCTTTCTTTCAGACTGAAACAGTCATCGGCGAGGATAAGATACTTCGTGCCTCTGAGGGAAAACATCCATTCATCGACATTATCTGTCCGAAGGTATTCAACTGCTTTCGTGACAGTCCTAACATCATCGAAAAGGCTGCGCTTTTCAAGCTCTTCTTCATACAGA
Source organism: uncultured Lachnospiraceae bacterium (assembly GCA_902783395.1). Lineage (GTDB taxonomy): Bacteria > Bacillota > Clostridia > Lachnospirales > Lachnospiraceae > NK4A144. Next base: position 5,931 of record CACZRA010000280.1, on the reverse strand, counting down.
TCAGTCACTTTCAGCAGATCTTTGAGCTTAGGATCATCAGATCTTCTGCCGGCATCGGTCAGTCCGTTTGCACGGATCTCATTCATGCATTTCATTATGTCTCTGACGGTCGTCTGGGATAATGCAGCCGATCTGAAAGACGCATATTTATTCGCTTTTAATATATTCATAAGAATATATATGCCTGCCTGAGGACTGATAAACCTGAAAACAGACATCGTCTCGGGTTCATTACAGGCAATGTATGCCGTAACGGTTTCCCTGGCAAATTCACACACTGTAGAAGTTCTGAGATTGGCGCATACAATCCCGGATGAGTTATTCAGCTGTCTGATCAAAGCATTAGCTTTTGAGACCCTGTCGGTAAAAAGAACAGTCGGAACAACAGGATTCTCCTTCAGATAATCAGATAAGGTCATTGTCGTTCTCCTCCAAATCCATATGTTTTACATTTCTCTCCATTCACTCTCAGATCAATGCTAATGCTTTTTTTCTGATCTAATATATCTTTTCCAACTCTCCGGTAATGCCGTACTGTTCCTTGAATTTTTGAAGATCCCCCGCAGACCTTATGAGCATGATATCCTTAAATTCTCCGGTGTGTTTATTCCTGAATCCCGCTACCTGCTCTCCGTTGCAGATGCTGCATTTCAAAACAGGAGTAAGGGTATCTTTATCATACGTTTCAACCGGCTGTCTCTTTTTGAAAAACATCATATTTCCTCTTGAACCTGTGCTTTATTGGAAGTATAATATCACAACTACGGAGTTTTTGTTTATTTGTGAGGGAGAGGATCATGAAAAGGTTATTACTGACTATTTCTGCTGTTTTGCTGGTATTCGCGGCATTCTTAATTCCGAAGGAAGCGATGGCTCAGAATGTAGCTTCCACGGTATATGATTTCAGCTCGTATCCTATATCGGACGGTCTGAGTTCTCAGTATTATGTTAACCAAGCCATGATCGGAGCTCTATTACAGAAAAATCCCGACGGTACTTTGGCCATAGACGGCTCAGGTCTTTTCTACGCTGACAGCACCGCAGTCAAAAATTTCGTGACCGCCCTTGCGAATATATACAACATCCCAGGAACGCTTGAGATGGATCAGGCTGCGGAGGTAAACTATCTTACAGCCCTTATAGCAAGCGGAAACACAGAAGCGTCACATAAACCATCAATGAAAATGTCAGTATCGGGATCTACGGAATCGGCAGATCCTGCCCTTCTTTCCGGTCAGACCTATGTAGACATCAATATTACTGCACAGAAGCTTACTTACTACGTTAACGGAATGCCGGTCCTTGTTTCCGATGTTGTGACCGGAAATACTTCAAGAGGAAACAATACTCCCACCGGGATGTACCAGATATATGCAAAGCAGACAGGCAGGACACTCAGGGGTCGCGGCTACTCTGCCTATGTCAACTACTGGATGCCTTTCACCGGCCACTACGGGATACATGATGCCAACTGGCGCAGTTCCTTCGGCGGACAGATCTATAAGACAGGCGGTTCACACGGTTGCGTAAATATGCCCAGAACAACGGCTGAGGCTCTTTACGGAATGGTGAACGTAGGAACGCCGGTCTATATCCACAATTGATAGTATAGCTTCATGAAACGCGCGGTAACCTTACAGGATATCTCCTGTGCAGGGAAATGCTCCATAACAGTGGCCCTGCCTGTTTTATCCTGTCTGGAAACAGAAACTATCGTTATCCCCACTTCCTTATTATCAAACCATACTGCGTTTGAAAGCTATACGGCCTTTGATCTTTCGGATAAAATACTCGCGTTATCTCAAGGTATAGCCCATAATAACATTCGTTTTGATGCAATTTATACCGGTTATCTGGGATCAAAGGATCAGATCAATGAGATACATTCATTTGTTGAGAGATACCGGACGGATAGATCGGTATTTATTGCAGATCCTGCGATGGCTGATAACGGCCGGCTGTATTCCGGACTGCCCGATGATTTTGCCCAAAGCATGGCTTCACTTATTTCGATAGCTGATGTTATTATACCTAATCTGACCGAAGCCTGCCTCCTGTTGGGAAGAGACTACAGGGCTCCGGAATCCTATGAAAGCAGTGAGATAATGGAGATGCTCTCTTCTCTGGCATCGATGGGTCCGGGAAGAGTAATAATAACAGGCGTGCATTCCGGTCCTGACAGTATCGGTGCCATGTGCTTTGACATGGAATACAACAGGTATTCCTCTTCATTTAGAAAAAAACATGAAGGGATATATTTAGGAACAGGCGATATCTTTGCTTCGGTAGTGACCGGATGCATGCTGAAAGATCTGCCCCTGGAAAAAGCCATGGAAAACGCGGTTGATTTCGTAGGCCGCTGCATAGAGGAAACAGATAAAGATCCTGAAAAACGCTGGTACGGTGTCAGCTTCGAAAAGTGCCTTCACATACTGAAGGGATATATCGAATAAGACGTATGACACCGTAAGCTGACGGATTTTACCTGCTGCCGGAAGACAGGCTTTTAAGTTCTTCAAGCATCGTATCCCTGCTCTTCCAGTCTATCTCGCACAGAGGGAGCCCCTCTGAATCACCGGTTGCCTTTTTAAGCGCCTCGTAATACTCCTCTTCCGTAACGTTCTCACCGTTCCAGCTCCATGATCCGTGCTCAAAAGGATCCCAGTTATCCCCCTCGGTATCATCGTAACTGTCAAGCGAAAACTCCCCCGTATCGGATATCTCTACAGCGCCATCCTTAAGTACATATACGGTGTCTGCAGGGATGCCAAAAGGAGCGTAGGTCATGCTCTCATGGAGTATCCCCCGGCCTTCAATGTAATACAGTGTCCCCCGGTAACCGCCTGCTCCTGCCACTCCGTCCTGAAGTGCGTCATTAACCGTCGATTTGTTGTTATTGTATGCGGCTATCATATAGGGCTGTATCCCCTCATCCTCACGCTCCCCTTCGATACAGGTAGCAAAAAGCTCGTATATTCCGTCACCGTCGAGATCAATAAGTGAAAAACCATCCCATTTCTTCGGATCGGCATCGGATACTATACCGTAAAAATCCTCATAGGCGGCTCTTTCCGCCCCGGTTTCCGTATCAGCCCCCGTTTGGGCTGTCTCCGTACCGCTGCCGGTATCCGTCTGTTCTTCCGAAGCTGCAACGGTCCCCTCTTCGGGAGCCGCGGCAGTTCCCGTACCACCGCAGCCGCAAAGAAGAAAGGATTCAAGTAATACAGCCGCTGTTATAAGTATTATCCTTTTTTTCATTGTTCTATCAGTTCGATCCCCTGTAACTCCGAGTTATAAAACTCCGCGTTTTCCTCAAAATTATCTATCGGGCACTTGTAACCGAAGTAATAAGTATAATTGTCTGTGAGCACTACCACTCCGACCGCCTGTTTCGTATCCTCGTTCGATCCGCTCTCCCATGAAACCTTGTAGACAGGATAGGTAAGCTTAGCCGAAAGGTCGGAATCCTCGACTGTATCTGTGATCTTTGCATCGTTATCGACCTGGGCACAGACGATATTTTCAGCATACGCATCCATCGCCTGTCCGTCCCTCTGTGAGTTGGGGTAGCTCATATTTGTGATGATCGTGATCCCGTCTTCCGTCATATCCTCATAGAAATATGTGCCGTCATCGTTGTTGTCATTCCTTAGATTTGTAAGTCCTGTATAGCCCGGTGCCTTTATGACGAGGACATTCTTCCCGCCTTCATCCTCGTCGGCAGCCTCATCCGATGTATCTGCTGCTGTGTCCGCGGCAGCTGCAGTGTCAGCCGTATCTGCCGTGTCTTCGGTCTGCGCTGCTTCTTCTGTCTTGGGCTGCGTACTTTCCGATGATCCGCATGCGCAAAGCATGGTTCCCGCCAATGTGCCTAAAAGTAATGCTGTAATAAATTTCTTCATGATATCCTCTCTTTCATTCTCCTGTCAGCTTCGGGTATTCTTTAGTTTATTCCGCATCAGGATCCCCCAAAAGTACCAGCATCTCCTCCGCAGAACAGTACGGTCTTGTCTGTGTCTGTTCATACGCTCCATCCTTGTAAGTTATCACGTTCAATCCGTCATAATCTATGGAAATAAAAGGAGTATACTCCTTAACAAGTCCGTCTATCGAATCATTGTACTCCTTTTCGGTTGCATCTTTGCCGTTTACCGAATACTTGTAGACTTCCTCTCCCTCCGAATCGGTCTTAAGAGTATCGATCATCTCCGCGCGGAGCTCTTCTTCGAGTTTCCCGTCAGCTAACTTAGAATAGACATCCGACATCCCGGCCACACTTCCGGTCTGGCGTATCATATTGTTTTCGGAATAGCTTAAGGACCCGCCGTCCGCACCGGAGATCACACTTGCCAGCAGAACAAGCTCATCGTTATAAAATGTGTAGATGAACGCGTTTTCCTTATCAAGCGGACCTTCGGAATTGCTCGCCAAAAGCTCCGGTATTTCATCGTCATCAATGTAAACCAGCATAAACTGATCTGCCGTTCCCGATGAGACCATTTCTTTTACCTGATCGCGGTAAACAGGATCACATGCATCCTCAGTCATCATTTCCGATCTCGTCGTTTCCGAACCATCGTCTGCCGATCCTGAATCTTCGCTTGCCTGCTCAGTAGCCACATCCTCTTTTGCAGGTGCTTCTGATTCCACCGCTGCCGCGTCTTTATTTTCCGCCTCTGTCTGCGTATTGTCGACAGCAGCGGTATCACTCCCGGAACCACATGCTGCAAGTGTCAGTCCGAGCATGACGGATAATATTGCTGCTGTGACTCTTTTGGTATTTTTTTTAAGGTACATTTCATTTTCCTCCCTTTTAGCCGGTACGACTTTTGCCATCAAGATTATACTCCCACTGTCCTGGAAAATACATACTAAAAAATATAGATTATTGATTTTCACCTGAAAATCACAAGATATGCTTTTAGTATCTGTTCATTATGCGTAAATGATAGTATTCTTTTAATGTGTTCTGAAGTTTATGCTGTTTAGCATGGAGGATGATTATGAGAAAAGCTATAATATGGACAGTTCTGCTCGCTATGATCGCCGTCTTCGTCACGGGGTGCGGTCAGACCGGAAAGAAAGAGAACGTCGGTGAAAAAGACACCGTCGAAGAAGCCGCCAGTGTAGAAGCACAGGAAGAGACCACGTCTCAGGGATCGGAAGCTCCGGCTGACGATGACCTTTCCCGTTTTGCCGGTGACTGGTATGTGGACGGCCTGCTCGGCAACGGACATTATTCCATTACCGCTGACGGTCATGTGGAATCATACAGCTATGACGGCATGTGCAATTTTGAAGGTGAGCTTAAGAGAGAGGAATATGAAAATCCGGACGGAACAAAGGGATATCTCTACAATATTTACGATGACGGAGGCGAATTCGTAATAGGCTTCTATGAGCCGGAGGAAAAAGACTTTTATGAACTGTACAGCGGTCAGGACGGTGAGTATCACTATGTAAGATCCGATCACTGCACGGAAGGCGGCGGACCGGCCTACTGATCCCCGCCTCCCGGCTTTTCCCGTATCACCGCACGGAATGTTAATTCATCTTCTTTCCGCAGAAATACACATCACAAGGCAGATTGTGGCTAAATCCCTCATGCTCTGCCGTGAGCAGGTCTTTTTCAAACACCAGGAAATCCGCATCCTTCCCCGCTTCGATGGAACCCTTGGAGGCTTCGATGCCAAGCTGCTTCGCTCCGTTGATCGTAAACCCCTGCAGCATTTCTTCTATACTCATCCTCTCATTCAGAGGAGGAAGGATCTTAATGGTCTTCTGCTCACTGGGTGCCTTGGTCTTTTCGCTGACCCATCGGGTCATCCCGACTTCCATGCCATAATACGGGTTCCAGGTCGAAAAATCACCGAAAGCGACATCATCGCTCGACCAGGTCACGAGCGCGCCGGTATCCCAGAGCGTTTTGCT
>CACZRA010000279.1 GCA_902783395.1 uncultured Lachnospiraceae bacterium | reverse complement strand
CCGGGCATAAGGCCCACGGACGGTCAAAATCCCGTAAAAACGGAAATAACGAACCCAAGAAGAAAAAGCGTATCTGGCTTTTCGCGATAGAGATAGTAGTATTTATCGCGCTTCTCATAGCCTTGTTCATAATGACGAAGTGGAACAAGGTCAATAAGGAGGAGCTTACCGAGAGCCAGATCTATATCAATGAAGAGCTGAAAGCCGCTCTGGATGAGACTCCGAAGGAGCAGGAGGAGGATTCGGGAGGATCTGCGGACTGGGGCATGAAGGGCTACAAGAATGTCGCTCTCTTCGGTGTGGATGCGGGCGGAACGAGATCCGACACGATCATCATAGCGTCGATCAATACCAATACCTATGAGGTCAAGATGTGCTCTGTCTACAGGGATACATATCTCAATATAGACAGCATGGAAAATCCCGTATACAACAAGGCCAACTCGGCTTATGCGAAGGGCGGCCCCGAGCAGGCCATAAGAATGATCAACATGAACCTTGATATGAACGTTGATGATTTCGTCACTGTTGACTTTGATGCCCTTGAGGATATCATAGACGACCTCGGAGGCGTGGAGATAGATGTACAGCCGGAGGAGGTGGATTACATCAATGACTACCAGTTCAGTATCGTAATGGATCTGGGCGGCCCGAATGAAGGAAAGATCAAGAATCCGAGAAACTTCATCGCGGTCACGGAGCCCGGTCTTCAGACCCTGAACGGACTCCAGGCTACCGCGTACTGCCGTATAAGATATACGGCGGGCTCTGATTTCAGACGTACGGAAAGGCAGAGGGAGGTCATAAACCAGATAGTCCAGAAGGCGAAGAAGGCCCCCATAACAAAGCTCAACAAGGTGCTTGATGATGTCCTGCCGCAGATAACGACGAGCTTTACCGCGGCGGAATTTGCCGACTACGCATCCAAGGTAGGAAAGTATACGATAGCTGAGACAAAGGGCTTCCCGTTCGTGAATGTCACGGGAAATATAGGAAAGCAGTCCATGGTCGTACCGGACACGCTTGTATTCAACGTAGCGGATATGCACACCTTCCTTTTCGGACCTTCAGACTACACCCCCACGACCTCGGTGCAGCAGATCTCCGAGAAGATCGAGAATGACAGGGAAGCAAACGGACTGTGACGGGGACAGCGGATGTAGTGATCCTGACATACAGGCCTGATGCGGTTCTTTGGGATATCATAGAAAAGCTTGAAGGGCAGACTGTTCCTCCGGGAAAGATCATCCTGATGAATACGGAGAAAAGGTATCTGGATGAACTGGCGGAAAAGAGCGCTGTACCGGACAGCTTCAGCAACATAGAGATACATCATATTTCAAAAGAAGAATTTGACCACGGCGGTACGAGAAAAAAGGCGGCATTATATTCAGATGCCGCTTTTTTGATTTACATGACCCAGGATGCCCTCCCGGATGACTCATATCTTATCGAGCAGCTCACAGCGCCCTTTGCCGCGGACGATACGGTCGCGGTGAGCTACGCGAGACAGCTTCCCCGTGAGGGCGCGTCTCCCATTGAGGCCTATAACCGGAGCTTTAATTATCCTGATCAGGATATGAAGAAGACAAAGGCCGATGTCGAAAGGCTTGGTATCAAGACATATTTCTGTTCGGATGTATGCGCCTGCTACAGACGGGATATCTACGATGAGCTGGGCGGCCACATAGAGCATACAGTCTTTAACGAGGACATGATCTATGCCCACAAGGCGGTGGAAAAAGGATATGCAGTTTACTATGCGGCAAAGGCAAGGGTGGTGCACAGTCATGATTACACCCCTGCGGAGCAGTACAGGAGGAATACGGACCTCGGACGCTCCCAGGCCGAGCATCCCGAGGTATTTGGCTCCGTGTCTTCCGAGGGGGAAGGAAAGAAGCTCGTAAAGGGCTGTATCTCTTATCTTCTGAAAAACGGATACTGGTATCTCCTGCCGTCCTTTATAGCGCAGTGCGCCGGCAGGTATCTGGGGTACAGAAAAGGAAAAAGGATCGCTAAATGTCAAGATACAAAACAGTAACTTGACATATCATCAAATATATCTTGACAAATAATCTCGATTAATGTACAAATATAATAGGACAAAAGCTCAGGACACTGGTATGTTAAGGAGGAGCAGATGAAATTCTTCGACGTTCATGAGACTGCCGTAAGGTGGGAGATGACGGAACGGCGCATAACGATGCTCTGCCGGGACGGAAAGATAGCGGGGGCGAAAAAAGAAGGAAAGCTCTGGCTGATCCCCGCGGACGCGAAGAGACCTTATGACGGCAGGACAAAGGAAGCAAGAGGCGGTGGATCCGATTTTGTAAAAAAGGAGAGAAAAATGGGAAAGTATTTCGGAACGGACGGTTTCCGCGGAAAAGCGGGTGAGGTGCTCACGGCGGAGCATGCTTTCAAAACGGGGCAGTTTCTCGGCTGGTACTACAGCAAGGGAAGACCGGCCAGGATAGTGATCGGAAAGGACACGAGACGTTCCTCTTATATGTTTGAAAACGCGCTGAGCGCCGGTATCACATCCACGGGAGGTTTTTCCTATCTTCTTCATGTCACGACCACTCCCTGTGTCAGCTATATCACCAGGACGGAGGACTTTGACTGCGGCATAATGATATCCGCGAGCCACAATCCCTACTACGACAACGGCATCAAGCTCATGAACTCCGCGGGCGAGAAGATGGAGGATGATGTCCAGGATATGGTGGAGCGCTATATAGACGGAGAGATCGATGAGGTTGTTCCCGCGACCGAAGACAAGATCGGACAGACGATAGATTTTTATTCCGGAAGAAACAGGTATATCGGGTACCTCACATCGATCGCGCCCGTGTCATTCGAGAACCGCAAGATCGCGCTTGACTGCGCCAACGGAAGCGCCTGGATGATCGGCCGTGCCGTATTTGATGCCCTCGGCGCCAAGAATTATGTTATGAACAATACACCCGACGGCCTGAACATAAATGCGAACGCGGGCTCGACGCATATCGAGGGCCTCCAAAAATATGTGCGGGAGAACAAGGTGGATGTGGGCTTTGCCTTTGACGGGGACGCTGACAGATGCCTTGCGGTGGATGAATACGGCGATGTCGTGAACGGCGACACAATAATGTACATCTGCGCGAAGCACCTGAAGAGCAAGGGAATGCTCCCGAACAATACCGTGGTGACCACGATCATGAGCAATTTCGGGCTTTACAAGGCCTTTGACAATATCGGGATAAGCTATGAAAAGACGAATGTGGGCGACAGGTATGTTTACGAAAACATGAAAAAAAACAACCACATGCTCGGCGGCGAGCAGTCGGGGCATGTGATCTTCAGGAAATATGCCCATACCGGAGACGGCCTTGTCACCGCGATCATGCTGATGACGGTCATGGTGGAGACCCAGCTTCCTCTTTCCGTGCTTGCTTCCGAGGTGAAGATGTACCCCCAGGTGCTCAAAAACGTGGAGGTCGATGACAAGGAGGCGACACTGGAGGATCCTGCCGTGAAGAAATCCGTCGAGGACACCGGAGCGTATCTCGGAAACGACGGGCGCGTGCTGCTTCGGGCATCCGGTACGGAGCCGGTGCTCCGCGTGATGAGCGAAGCTGCTACATACAAGGACTGTGAGAAATGCGTTGATGAGATAATCGCTGCCATGAAGACATCGGGACATCTCATAAAGATCAGAGGATAAGGAGGACAGACGCTTTGAAGATTACGATCGATGATCTCTATGATCTTTCACATACCGGGGCTTCGGATTACCTTAAGAAATTCACATATCCCTGGGAGGCTCTTGAGGGGATAAAGGAGCTTGTCCTTGAGATGGGTAAAACACTCAGCCCCGATGAATACGATCATCCGGAGGAGGATGTATGGATAGCGAAGGATGCAAAGCGTTATCCGAATAATTATATAGCCGGACCCTGCATAATAGGGCACGGTACCGAGATCCGTCCCGGTGCCTTCATCAGGGGCTCGGTCCTTGTCGGGGATAACTGTGTGGTCGGTAATTCGACCGAGCTTAAGAACGTGATCCTTTTCGATAACGTGCAGGTTCCCCACTACAATTACGTAGGTGATTCCATCTTAGGCTACAAGGCCCATATGGGAGCAGGCTCCATCACGAGCAATGTGAAATCCGACAAGAAGCCTGTCGTTATAAAGAACGGGGATGAGCTTATCGAGACGGGGCGCAAGAAGGTCGGAGCCCTGGTAGGTGACAGAGTCGAGGTCGGCTGCAACAGCGTGCTCAATCCAGGGACAGTAGTCGGCAGGGATT
>CACZRA010000278.1 GCA_902783395.1 uncultured Lachnospiraceae bacterium | reverse complement strand
TATACGGGAACCATCTTTGAGATAGAGATGGAAGAGTTTCAAAGCTCGGTAGCCGGCGGAGGAAGATATGACGGGATGATAGGCAGGTTCACCGGACAGGATGTGCCTGCATGCGGTTTTTCCATCGGGTTTGAAAGGATCATCACGATACTGATGGATAAGGGCTTTACCGTTCCCGGAAGTTCTTCAAAGACGGCTTTTCTTGTGGAAAAGGGAACAGATGCGGGGAAGCTTGCCGCCATAATGAACGAGGCGGATATGCTCAGAAAAAAAGGAGAGACCGTGCTTGTTACCAGGATGGCAAAGAATAAGAAATTTCAGAAGGAAAATCTGGAAAAGTCGGGTTATTCGACATTCAGGGATTTTTACAGAGATTAGTTGATATGGGACTTTTAAAAAGAGATCTTGGGCTTGTGGCAGTAACGGATCTTGCCAGTATGAGGGTGGACAAGACCCTGCGTGATGCGGTAGAGGAAGCTATTGAGGGCGGGGCCACCATGGTCGTGCTTGATGAGCCTACGCTGTCGCATGATTCACTGATGAAGGAAGCGGTGAGACTTAAGATATTATGCGGTATGCATGATATACCTTTTATCATGATGAAAAGCATCGACATAGCGGATGCCGTGGATGCGGACGGCATAGTAGTCGACATAGAGGAGTTTGACCCGGGCAGGATACGTACCACTATAGGGACGGAAAGGAGCATAGGCGTCATGGTATCGAAGCCTGATGAAGCAAGGCGGGCTATGGACGGAGGCGCATGGTTTCTGATGTGCGGACCTGTCGGTGTCGGACATGACGGAGAACATACCGACTGCATCACTATCGAAGAGGTAGAGGCGGTATGTGCGGAGGTAGATATTCCCGTCATAGCATACGGAGGTCTTGCGGATGCCGATATTAATTTCTTAAGAGGAACCGGAATATCGGGTATAGGAGCCGCAACGGGGATCTTCGGACAGAATGACATCAGGGGCGCCGCAGCATCCTTAAGGCGTATTTCAAGGGAGATCCTCTGATATGCATAGATGGGCAGAGCTGGCGGTTCTTATTTTTCTCTCAGCCTTTTTTTCCGCGGCCGAAACGGCACTCACAACCTTCAACAAGATAAAGATGAGAGAAAGGGCCGATAACGGGAGCAGGGCAGCGGCTCTTCTTCTGAAAATGACTGAAGATAAGTCAAGGATGCTTTCTGCCATACTTGTTGGCAATAATATCGTAAATATCGCGGCATCGGCTCTTGCCACGACGATCGCCATGTCAATAGGCTTCAATGTAGGTCTTATGACGATCGTGCTGACTTTCATAATCCTCATATTCGGAGAGATCACCCCGAAGAATGCCGCTGCGGTAAAGGCCGAGGGGCTCGCATTGTTCTATTCGAGGATAATCTATGTATTTATGATCATACTCACTCCAGTGATCTTTTTCGTAAATCTCATCTGCAGCGGAGTCTTAAGGTTATTCGGGATAAATATGCATGATTCCCAGACCATAATGACCGAGGGGGAGCTGCGTACGATAGTCGATGTCAGTCATGAGGACGGTGTCATAGAGACTGAAGAAAAAGAAATGATAAATAATGTCGTGGACTTCGGGGACGCCAAGGCAAAGGACATCATGACTCCGAGGATAGATGTGGTGGAGGTTGATATTGATGCAGACTATGATGAGGTAAGGGCGGCCTTTGCCGAGGAGAAGTACACAAGGGTTCCGGTATATAAGGATGACAGGGACAATATAATAGGCGTCATAAACATGAAGGATTTTTTCCTTAATGCTGACAGTGAACATTTCAGGACCACGGATATAATGAGGGATGCCTATTTCACATATGAAACAAAAAGCACCTCCGAGCTCCTGGTCGAGATGCAGGAGGAATCGGCGCCTATGGCCATAGTACTGAATGAGTACGGTGCAGCCGAGGGGGTGGTCACCATGGAGGACCTTATTGAGGAGATCGTCGGAGAGATAAGGGATGAGTATGATGAGGAAGAAGAGGATCTGATCGAGAGGGTTGCGGAGAGAGAGTATCTCGTCGAGGCATCGGTCAAGCTTGATGACCTGAATGACGAGATAGGGACTTCGTTCATATCGGATGATTATGATTCCGTAGGCGGGTATATTATCGGAATGTGTGATACGATACCTCAGACCGGGGAGACCTTTACGGATGAGGACGGGACGATATTTGAGATAATTGAAAGCTCGAAGAACAGGATAGAGAAAGTAAAGATAATATTAACAGATGAGAAGGAGAGGAAGGATGGAAAAGACAGTACAGTCAAGAACTAATACCTGCGGAGAACTGAGGCTGGGTAACGTCGGAGAGGAGGTTACACTGGCAGGATTCTATGAGAATATGAGAAGAGTCAGTAAAAATCTTGGCTTTCTTGTTTTAAGGGATTTCTACGGGGTGACCCAGATAGTCGTGGAAACAGAGGAAAT
>CACZRA010000277.1 GCA_902783395.1 uncultured Lachnospiraceae bacterium | reverse complement strand
TAACGGATCACAACTATATTACTAATTCTTACCATGTAAATGTGCGCGAGAAGATAGATGCTTTCCAGAAGCTGGCGTTTGAGTCTGATTTCCAGGCGCTTTCTCCCGGAGGAGCCATCTCATATGTGGAAGTGCCTAAAATGACGGACAATATAGAAGCGGTGATTTCTGTCATGCAGTTCATATACGATCATATTATGTACGCCGAGCTCAACACGAAGAGTGATTATTGCCAGGTATGCGGATATGACGGAGAGATACAGATCGTGACCGATCCTCACGGTAAGCTTATTTGGAGATGTCCTTCCTGCGGTAATGAGGATCAGAACCGTATGAATGTTGCCCGCAGGACCTGTGGTTATATTGGTACGAATTACTGGAATCAGGGGCGTACGCAGGAGATACAGGAAAGAGTGCTCCATATGTCCACGGCGGTTATCGAGGGCAGCGCAGCAGAACAACGACCGGTTTGATATTTTATGAAGTTCGGACAGATATTTGAGTGTGATATAGCAAACGGGGAAGGCTGCAGGACTTCCCTTTTTGTTTCGGGATGTACACATCACTGTAAAGAATGTTTTAATCCTGAAACCTGGGATTTTGATTTCGGACAGGAGTACACAGGTGAAACAGAAGAAATGATCATAGATTCGCTCCGGCCGGAATATATCCGCGGACTCACCGTGCTGGGCGGAGAGCCTATGGAACCGGCTAACCAGACGGAGGTAAGACACCTGGTTGAGCGTGTAAAAAAAGAGATCCCGGATGCCGATGTCTGGATCTATTCGGGATATACCTTCGAGGAACTAATGGATCCCGGAAACAGGCGGTGTCATACGGAGGATACGCTGCCCTTACTGAAACACACGGATATACTTGTAGACGGGGAATTCAGTATAGCAGAAAAGAACATCATGCTGAAGTTCCGCGGATCATCAAACCAGCGCATTATCAATGTTCCCGCAACACTGAGGAACTATGATTCCGGGGATATGTCAGTGGTACTTGCAGATCAATACATGAACAGATAAAGGAGGATTTATTCTTATGAAGGTTTTAGTGATCAATTGCGGTTCATCGTCCTTAAAATACAGACTTATCGAGACGGATACAAAGACTGTCATATGCAAGGGGCTTTGTGAGCGGATCGGTATAGGCGGAGGACATTTCAAATATGAGGTAACAGGCTCCGATAAGGGATTTGAAAAGGATGTGGAATTTCCGGATCATAATACGGCGGTGGATACTCTGATAAAGGCTGTCACCGATCCCGATTCCGGAGTGGTGGGTGACGTATCCGAGATCGGAGCGGTCGGACACAGGATAGTGCATGGCGGAGACAAGTTTACCGAAGCGGCATATATTACTCCCGAGGTGATGTCCGTAATAGAGGAATGCAGCGACCTGGCCCCTCTTCATAATCCCGCAAACATACAGGGGATAAAATCCTGCAGAAAGGTAATGCCGGATACGGCTATGGTAGGTGTTTTTGATACGGCGTTTCATCAGACACTGCCGGAAGAAGCTTATCTTTACGGTATACCCTATGAATATTATGAGAAATACGGGATCAGGAAATTCGGCTTCCACGGTATGAGCCACGAATATGTTTCAAAAGAGACGGCAGCCATAATGGGAAAGGATATAAAGGACGTAAAGACCATCATCTGCCATCTGGGAAACGGAGCATCGATCACCGCCGTCGATGGGGGGAGGTCCGTTGATACTTCCATGGGATATACACCCCTTGACGGGATCATTATGGGGACAAGATGCGGATCACTCGACCCGGAGATCGTGCATGCCCTCGTGGAAAAGACCGGAAAGGGGTTGGACGAGGTGATGCGGATATTGAATTTTGATTCCGGTGTATACGGTCTTTCGGATTATAAATCCTCTGATATGAGGGATATAAGGGATGCGTATAAGGCGGGTGACAAGGCTGCAATACGCGCCTTTGATACATATATCTACGTAATAGTCAAATATATCGGTGCTTACATGGCTGTGCTTGGGGGCGCAGATGCCATAACCTTCACCGCGGGGATAGGGGAGAATTCCTCATCTGTAAGAAAGCATATCTGTGACAGACTGAAGGGACTCGGCGTAGTGCTTGATGACGGAGCAAATGAGAATGGACACGGTGCAAGACTTATATCCGCGGAAAGCTCGAAAGTCAGGGTATACACGATCCCCACAGATGAAGAAATGTCAATAGCATTGTCTACGGTCGAAGTGCTTGACAGGATGAACAAAGGGTGAGCCGGTCGATATGTATAAAGGCAGAGCGCAGCTGACAAAAACGGATATCGAAAAGATAGAGGCCGAGATAGATGAACGCAAGAACGTTATCAGGCCCAAGCTCATAGGAGAGGTACAGGAAGCCAGAGCGCAGGGAGACCTTTCGGAAAATTTTGAGTACTATGCCGCGAAGAAGGCGAAGAATGAGAACGAAGGGCGTATCCGGTATCTTGAACAGATGCTGAAGACAGCGATACTTGTTTCGGACAGCTCGGCGGATGATGAGGTAGGTTTAAACAATACTGTAACTCTCTATTTTGAAGAGGATGGAGAGGAACAGACATTCAAGGTTGTCACCTCTATACGCGGGAATTCCCTGGAAAACCGGATAAGTAATGAATCACCCATAGGTGCCGCCATAATGGGGCATAAAGCCGGAGACAGGGTCAGGATCAAGGTTGATGAAAATTATTCATACTATGTGGAGATACGTGCGATAGACAAAACCACAACAGGTGATGATGAAATAAAAAAATTCTGATCAGGACAGCATTTTTTTCAGGGAGATGATAATACTGCCTTTCAGAAGAGAATCGATATTATGAGCCGAATCAATAAGGTCGTTGATCTTTTCGGGATGTCCTTCTTCCTTATATATGCCTGCGAGCATCAGATATGTTTTTTTTGAATCGGTGCCGATGGATATGCCGTATTCCAGAAGCTCTCGTGCTTCCGTGATATGCCGGCTGTCCATATAATCACCTGCAAGATACGTGATGGCCTGTACAAGCCGGGTATAATTTGCATCGGCGGCAGATAAAATGTTAATATTCGGTGCACCGTATTCAAGCTTGAGCCTGGTATTTGTCATACCCGTCAGATTCAGGACCTGCTTGTCTTCCATGGATCTTATGATATCCTGCCGTTCCCGTGTCTCCTCACGGTCCGTCGGGACATCAAGAGGGAGATCCGATACGGGGACTTTGATATAGGGCAGATTTGATATATCCTTACGCGGAGTGAGGTTTGCCTTACGCTCCAGCTCAAGGAATTCGGCATTGGGATCGTATTTTGGATTTCTGTTTACGACTGTCTTGAAAACGACACAAAATGCGATTATTATGATAGGAACCGTAAAGCGCATGGCACTCCTTTAATATATGAGGTGATTATGTTTTTTCAAATGTTTCAGGGTAAACACAACAGGAAGCTGGCCGGGATCATAATCATAACCGTGGTGGCGGTTATGGTGCTGGTACCTCTTATCGTCAGCCTGCTTGGTTTTTAATCCTTTGGTATAATGGGAAAGTATAAAGCATGGGGAAATAAACCGCAAGATTTATGAGGCTATACTGATATGAAGAAGATAACAGCGATAACTTTAACGTTCATTCTGATCGTTCTGTCCGTCACTCCCGTTTTCGGGATGTCGATACTTGATTCTACCATTCATGCAGGTGCAGGTGAAGTTCACAATTCGGAAGGACCTACAGAACAGTCGTCAGGATCCAGGGCTGATACCCAAACGGAGACAATGGGAGGAAGTGCGGGCTGTACAGTCCCCGCCAGGACGGCAGGCAGCAGTTCCGGTGTGATAAATGACGGGATTTATGCCGGCAATGTTGATTTATCCGGGCTTAATGAGACCGAAGCGAAAGCCGCTGTGGATAATTATGTTTCAAAGCTTGGTGAGACTCAGCTCACCATGAACTGTGTTTCCGGAAATAAGGTCACGGTTCCCTTATCTTCGATAGGTCTGAGCTGGAAAAACCCGGGGGTGATCGAGGAAGCGGTATCTCTTGGACAGAGCGGCAACATCATAAAAAGATTCAAGGAGCTTTCCGATCTGAGAAGAACAAAGAAAATATATCCTCTGGAGCTGGGCGTGGATGAACAGAAGATAAAGAATGTCATTTCGTCAGAGTGCACCAAATACGATGTTGAAGCTGAAGATGCCCTTATGAAAAGGAGTAACGGAAGCTTTGAGATAACACCGGGACACGACGGGCAGACGGTTGATGTGGATGAATCCGTGTCAAAGATATCGTCTTTGATCTCTGCCGGTGTCACAGGGACACCGATCACGGCGGATCTTGTTATCAAGCAGATAAAGCCGAAGGGAGATACCGATACACTAAGCAGTCTTACGGATATTTTAGGGCAGTTTACCACCAGGTTCTACAGCTCGGGAAGTGACAGGGTGACCAATGTGGCAAACGGATGCCGGCTGATAAACGGGACGCTGCTTTATCCCGGGGAGCAGATGTCGGTTTCCGAGACGATCAGTCCCATGACGGAAGAGAACGGGTATGCCCTTGCAGGGAGCTATCTTAACGGCAAGGTAGTAGAATCCTTCGGCGGAGGTATATGCCAGGTTTCCACAACCCTGTATCAGGCTGTATTGAGAGCGGAGCTTCAGGTGGACGAGAGATATAACCATTCAATGGTCGTTAATTATGTGGATCATTCCGGAGACGCGGCAATAGCTGAGGGCATCAAGGATTTCAAGTTTACGAATAATCTCGACAAACCGATCTATATTGATGGTTACACGACGCCCGACAAGACTATAACCTTCACGATCTTCGGAGTGGAAACAAGACCTTCAAACAGAACACTTGAGTTTGAGAGTGTCGACCTTGAGGAGATAGTGCCCGAAGGAGAGAGAGTCGTGGCAGACAGCTCTCTGGCAGCAGGCTCTACCAAGAAGCAGTCCGCACACATCGGATATAAGTCCGAGCTTTATAAGATCGTAAAGGTTGACGGGGTGGAGACTGAAAGAACCAGGGTCAATACCAGTACATATCAGGCTGTTCCGGCTATTCTGACGGTCGGAACGGCTACAGACGATCCAAATGTTAAGTCGATGCTGGAGTCGGCCATAGCGACACAGGATATAGATTACTGCAAAGCTGTAGTTTCAGGACAGGCTGCTCCTGCGGTTGTGATGCCTGATGCAGATGCTGTACTGGCGGCGCTCGCTCAGGCGGCAAGCAGTGGACAGACCGAGCAGGTCACTGTAGAGAATCCGCCGGACTGAGGCGTTTGCATGAGGGATAAAAAGCCAAACCGGATGGATGCCGGGGCGGAGAGGACATGAGGGAGACGATAGAGCCCGCAGACCGCAAGGGAGAATATTTTGATGAGATCAGGGCGGAGGATCTTATCATCATCGGAACCGAACCTGAAAAAGCAGCCGGACGTATCGGCATTGATGCGGGGATCCTGGGCAGTTTATGGAGACTGTCAGTTGAAACGGATCTGGGGATGATAGTTGACGTGAGGCGTATCCCTATGGAACAGGCATTCATCGATAAATGTAATTTGAGTGATATAAATCCCTATGAACAGCCGTTGTCCGGTTACATCTATATTTCGCATCCGATGTCGGAGTATCATCTCAGGAGGGATATGACGGTAATAGGTTATCTGACTGAACGAAAGGTCTGCAAGCTTGTAAACGGAGACAGAGAAAGCTTTCTTAACAGGTGAAAGGAGATGGCATGGGTGATAAAGACATACAGGAGATGAGGATGAGCATACTGAAGGCTCTGGAGTATGACGGCCGGGTTGATCTGAACGAGCTGGCCGTAAGACTGGGGCTTGATGCAACTGATATAGCAAATGCAATGTCCGATATGGAAAAAGAGGGAATAATCTGCGGTTATCAGACACTTATAGACTGGGATAAGACGGACGATGAGCGTGTTACGGCGCTTATAGAGGTCAGGGTTACTCCGCAGAGAGGGCAAGGCTTTGATTCGATAGCGGAGCGTATATATAAATATCCCGAGGTTGACAGCGTTTATCTGATCTCAGGCGGTTTTGATCTCATGGTCATAATGGAGGGCAGATCTCTGAAGGAGGTATCCCAGTTCGTAACAAATAAGCTGTCTGCATTGGAGTCTGTATTGTCATGTGCAACTCATTTTATATTAAGAAAATATAAGCTGAACGGTACGGTGCTTGCCAGGAAGCATGAAGACGAAAGGATGCTGGTGACACCATGAGGGAACCGGTAGCAAAAAAAGTATCGGAGATGAAATCCTCCGGTATCAGGAAGTTCTTTGATATAGTGAGCGAAATGCCTGATGCGATCTCTTTGGGTGTCGGAGAACCTGATTTTGATACGCCCTGGCATGTCCGGGATGAGGGTATCTATTCTTTAGAACGGGGAAAGACATTCTACACGTCTAATTCGGGTCTTATGGAGCTGCGCTCCGAGATCTGCAGATATACAAAAAAGCATTATGAGATATCCTATGATCCGGCTTCGGAAGTCATCATAACGGTAGGCGGCTCCGAAGCAATAGACATAGGACTCCGTGCGATGCTTGAGGACGGGGATGAGGTTATCATTCCCGAACCGTCATATGTTTCATATGTTCCCTGTACGATAATGGCGGGAGGAAAGCCGGTCATCGTGAGTCTGAAGGAGGAGAATGAATTCAGGCTTACCGCCGCCGAGCTGGAAGCTGCCATAACACCCAGAACGAAGATACTGATTTTGCCGTTCCCGAATAATCCTACCGGGGCGATCATGGAACGCAGTGACCTGGAGGGGATAGCAAAGCTCTGTATCGAGCATGACATTTATGTTCTTTCGGATGAGATATATGCAGCCCTGACCTACAAGGGAGATCATGTGTCCATAGCTTCTCTTCCCGGGATGAGAGACAGGACGATATTGATCAACGGATTCTCGAAGGCGTTTGCGATGACAGGATGGAGACTCGGATATGCGTGCGGTCCGGAAATAATAATCAGCCAGATGACCAAGATACATCAGTACTGCATCATGTGCGCACCGACAACCAGCCAGTATGCGGCGGTTGAGGCATTACGGCATGGGGACAGGGATGTAGCCGAAATGTGTAACGCATACAATGAAAGAAGAAGATTTCTTCTGCATGAATTTAAGCGTATGGGCCTTCAATGCTTTGAGCCGTTTGGTGCATTTTATGTCTTTCCGTCCATTAAAGAATTCGGGATGACATCCGATGATTTCTGTACGTCGCTCCTCATGGCAAAAAAGGTCGCTGTCGTACCGGGGACGGCAGTCGGAGACTGCGGGGAAGGATTTGTGCGGATATCGTATGCCTACAGTATAGATAATCTTAAAGAAGCGATCGGAAGGATAGAGGAGTTCATCTCGGAGTTAAGAAACAGATGACGATCGAATATCATGCGGATGACTATGGTATATCCCTCGAGCAGTGCGAGAGGATACTTGACTGCCACCGGAAGGGCCTGCTTAACGGTATAAGCATAATGCCGAACAGTGAGATCCTTGAGGAGGCAATGGAGCTGGTCAGACCGTATGAGAAGGAAATAAATTATACGGTTCACCTTAATCTGAGAGACGGGAGAGCCAATGCTGAAAAAGGACTGATACCTCATCTTGTTGACAGAGACGGGAGGTACAATGTGTCCTTTGGGAAGTTTGTCCTCGCCTCATATATCCCGTGGATGAGAAATACATACCGGAAAGAGCTTTATTTTGAGTATAAGGCGCAGATAGAAAGACTGGCACCTTATTTTAAGGACGGCGGTATAAGGATTGACAGTCACGGGCACTATCATATGGTGCCTGTATTATTTGACGCACTTTGTGATGTTATAAGGAAAAACCGGTTGAACGTTACTTTCATCCGGATACCGAGAGAGAATGTCGGTCTCTATCTCCGGCACAGGAAAGAAATTAAGGACTTTAAAGCCATAAATTTCATAAAGGTAGCTGTGCTGAATTTTTTTGCAGCCAGAAATCAAAGGAAATATCCTGGTTTATTTAAAAAGATCAGGCCGTATGATTTTATGGGGGTCATGCTTTCGGGACATATGAGCTATGAGAATGTGATGCCTGTATATAGAGAAGCAAAAGCGCTTTCTAAAAGGAACGGAAGGGATCTGGAGATCCTCTTTCATCCGGGCTCAGTACATGAAAAGGAAGCTTTGGAGAAGCTGAATCCTGAAGGAAGGTGGTTCTTTGTCGATCCGTGGAGGGAACGGGAAGCGGATGCACTGAAAAAGCTTGCTGCCGTATGAGATCCGACATATGACATGAGATACGGATCGTTTATTCGTGATGGGGAGAGCGCCATGTCGGAAAGATCAAATATAGAAGAATTATTCGAAAAGACAACAACAGGGCAGGCTGATGCATCTTATCTTGTGTCGCAGGAGCTTCCGCTGCTTCTTAAACTGTCTACCCGTATCAGAAAATATAAAAAGAATAATGTGACGGGCGATCTGAGGATCGCGGTACTTGGCTCATACAGTATTCAGCATTTTGTAATGATGCTGGATGCTTTTCTTTTGGGTGCGGGGATAAATGCTGAGATATACGAGGGCGAATATAACGGCATAAAAATGGATGTCCTTGATGAGGAGTCCCCCTTTTACAGATTTGAACCGAAAATCGTATTGCTGCTTAATGATCACAGGGATATAAAGGAGCTGCCTGAGTGTCTTGAAGACAGACAGTCTGTGGAAGCATCCGTGAAGAAAAGCGCAGACGGGATAAGGGATATATGGGGGAAGATAAGGAAAAGGCTTCCGGGATGCCAGATCTTTCAGACAAACATAGTAGTTCCTCCTGAACGGCCTCTGGGAAATCTCGAGGGAGGAGTGATCTACAGCCGGGCTGAGTTTATCAGAAATATAAATCGTGAGCTGGCTGAAGAGCGGCCCGATGGGATAAGCATCGTTGATATGGAGTATATTGCTTCATATGCGGGAAAAGCACTTTGGTTTGATGATGCGTCGTATTTTCTGTCGAAAACCGGTTTCAGCATGGATATCCTGCCGAGGGTATGCATGGAATTCACAAGGCTTATCGCGGCTGCCAGGGGCAAAGTGTATAAATGCCTGGTGCTTGATCTCGACAATACTATATGGGACGGCGTGGTCGGAGATGACGGATATGACGGGATAAATCTTGATCCGAATGATGCGGTAGGGGAAGCCTTCAGATCTTTTCAGGCATATCTTTTGGAATTGCGTAAACGGGGGGTTATACTTGCAGTAAACAGCAAGAATGATGAGAATGCCGCCAAAGAGCCTTTCGAAAAAAATCCGGACATGATCCTAAAAGCGGATGATATTGCGTGTTTTGTCGCTAACTGGGATGACAAGGTGCAAAATATAAGACGCATAGCATCGATGCTGAATATTGGTGTGGATTCGATGGTGTTTGTTGATGATAACCCTGCTGAAAGAGAGATAGTCAGAAAATACATTCCCGAGGTGCTTGTCATAGATCTTCCGGAGGATCCGTCATATTATGCAAGAGCTGTTGATGAGAGCAGCGCTTTTTCATGGATAGAGATCACGAAAGAAGATCTTGAACGGACGGGGACATATAAGGCGGATGCAAAAAGGGGTGAATTGGAGGAAAGCTTTGTAGATTATGATGAATATCTCAAAGCTCTGGAGATGAAGGGGGAAACGGGTGAACCTGACGGCGCGCAGATGAAGAGGTTCGCTCAGCTGATAAACAAATCAAACCAGTTTAATCTCAGGACCCAGAGATACTCTGAGGAAGAGCTTCTTACAATGAAGTCCGATCCTGATACGAGGCTGATATATGTGGAGCTTTCCGATAAGTTTTCTGAGTATGGCATCATATCCTGCATTATCCTCAGGAAGCAGGGGGATACCTGTTTTATTGATACGTGGCTTATGAGCTGCAGGGTGCTCAAGAGAGGGGTTGAGTATCTTGCGTATGATGCGGTATATAATGCAGCGAAGGAGTGGGGATGCAGCAGGATCGTGGGAGAATATATTCCCACAAAAAAGAACGGTATGGTTGCTGATTTCTACTCCGGACTTGGATTTACGAAGGACGAAGACGGAACGTTTTTCCTGAACATACAAGACTATTCGAAAAAAGAATGGTATAATATCTCGGTTATAGTAAAAAAGGAGACCGCTGGCTATGAAGACTTTGACCAATACTGAACTCTCTTATTTTTGCGGACAGATGTCGCTTATCTTACGAGCCGGGATATCCTCCATAGAAGGACTTTACATGATGCAGGACGACAGTGAAGCCACGGAGGAGGAAAAAAAGCTTTACATCGGGATAAAACAGTATCTCGATGAGGGCGGCTATCTGTATGAAGCCCTTGAAAAGACAGGCGCTTTCCCTCCTTATATGGTGAAAATGACCCGTATCGGAGAAGAGACCGGAACTTTGGATAATGTAATGGAGGCTTTGCGCAGGCATTACAACAGGGAGGAGGAGATACGTCAGTCTATAAGACAGGCAGTGACATATCCTGTGGTCATGGCCGGTATGATACTGGTAGTGATCCTGGTCCTTCTGCTGGAGGTCATGCCGGTTTTCAGACAGGTCTTCAGACAGCTCGGTTCGGAAATGACAGGGTTTGCCGGTTTTCTGTTCAATATTGGTGATGCCATCAGAAATTATTCCATAGTATTTGTGGTATTGCTTGTGGTATTGCTTGTAGTCGTGATCCTGTGTACCAGAACCGAAAAGGGAAGAAAAACGGGACTTGCGTTTCTTTCGAAATTTAAGTTTTTCAGACGCCTGAGAAATGATATAGCAACAAGCAGATTTGCAGATGGTCTGGCGCTTGCATTAAGATCGGGGTTTTCTCCCGATTTCGGAATAGATATGGTATCGGATATCATAGAGGATAAGGTTTTTTCCGCAAAGATCGTCGATTGCAAGCAGCGTCTGATTGACGGGGCTCCGTTTGATGAGGCGTTAAAGCAGTCGGAGATACTTTCCGGTGTCAATGCCAGGATGATGACCATAGGACATCGTACCGGATCCTCGGATATTGTAATGGAACAGATATCTGATTTAAGCCAGAAGAAAATAGATACCAGCATCAGTAATGCACTCGGTACCATAGAGCCTGTGCTCATAGTGGTGCTGTCCCTGGTTATAGGCGCGATCCTTATGTCAGTCATGTTCCCTCTGCTGGGTATAGTATCTTCGATATGAGAAAGAAGAACAGCGGATCCGGAAAAACGATATTTACACTCATAGCCTTTGCGGTCATCCTTGTGATCTTTCTGTTTGCCGTGAATAATGCCTCCAAAGGAAATATTGACAGACAACAGGAAAGCCTTGAAAAGGCGATACAAAGGGATGTAACGTACTGCTATGCAACTACCGGGAGATATCCCAAGACTCTGGATTATATTGAAAGAGTTTACGGGCTTACATATGACAGGGATCTGTTTACAATAGAATATGAGGTACAGGGAAGCAAGATACCGCCGGTAGTAACCGTAAAAAGGACGGAGGCTGAGTGATGCAGAAAAGGAACCGTATCATCGATATCTTCCCCATGCTCCTTTTTTTGATATTTACTTTATCCGCGCTCGGAATAGTAACTTTTTCCGTTCAGATATACCGCAATATCGTAGAAAGGGCTGAAGGACGATTCGATACAGAAACGGCATCAGCTTATATTTCCGAAAAATTCAGAAACCATGATGCCGGGGGAGCTATTCGGATCTCAGAATTCCTCGGGAATCCGGCGATAGCAATAGAAGAGAATGTGAAGGATGTCCCGTACACTACATATATATATGTGTACGACGGATATCTGAGAGAGATTTTTT
>CACZRA010000276.1 GCA_902783395.1 uncultured Lachnospiraceae bacterium | reverse complement strand
GTAGAAGGAACAAGCCCCGTTCAGATGATGAGAGCCGTGAAAAATGATGTGGAGCTGTCCCATATCCGGGATATATATCATAAGGACTCACTTCAGCTTACAAGGTTCATCAAATGGCTTGTTACCTCGGGTGAAGGTGAAACCGAGATTAGTGCTGCCGGAAAGCTGGAGGCATTCAGAAGGAACATTCCCGAGTATAACGGCCCGTCATTTACCACTATAGCAGCTTATGCGGATAATGCCGCCGTCATACATTATGAACCGTCTGCAGAGCATGACAGGACTATTGAAAAAAAAGGAATGTTCATGGTCGATTCCGGAGGACAGTATAAGGGCGGGACCACGGATGTCACAAGGACGGTGATCATGGGAGAACTGACGGATGAGGAAAAGGAAGCCTTCACCATGGTTGCCTGCGGCATGCTGAGAATAAGGTACTCAAGCTTCAAAAAGGGTACGACAGGAGCAGGTATTGACATACTTGCAAGAGAAAAGCTCTGGAAGAAGGGCATGGATTACAGACACGGTACCGGGCACGGAGTGGGTTATATGCTGAATGTACATGAAGGCCCACAGGCCATCACATCAAAGGTATCAGAAAATGCAGCAGCCCTGAAGCCGGGTATGCTCGTTTCAGACGAGCCCGGTGTTTACAGGGAAGGAAGGTTCGGTGTCCGCACCGAGAACATTCTTCTTGTGGAAAAGGAAAGAACAACGGAGGACGGAGAGTTTTACTGCTTCCGAAACCTCACACAGGTCCCGATAGATGACAGAGGCATGGCAAGGGAGCTTATGTCTCCCGAAGAGCTTGATATGTATGAAAGATTCCAGCGCGAGGTCGCGGATGCACTTGCGGGAGATCTTGATAAAGAGGAGCTGGACTGGCTGTATGATTACTGCGGGTTGTCTGCTGATCACGAAGCCGGCGCCTGAAGACTCTCATATGATAAAGACCGCAGGGAGTGCGGTGTGGAGGTTTTTATGAAGGTAAGGACAAGATTTGCTCCTTCCCCTACGGGAAGGATGCATGTAGGAAATCTGAGAACGGCGCTCTATGCCTATCTCATAACGAGACATGCCGGGGGGGATTTTATCCTCAGGATAGAGGATACCGACCAGGAGCGTGAAATGGCCGGAGCCGTGGATATAATAAACAGAACGCTGAGCATGACCGGTCTTGAATATGACGAGGGGCCGGACAAAGACGGCGGAGTCGGTCCGTATGTACAGTCTGAACGGGTGAGATCCGGCATATATATGAAATATGCAAAGGAGCTCGTGGCGAAGGGGGAGGCATATTATTGCTTCTGTACCCCGGAACGGCTTGCCGGCTTAAGGACAAAGGTTGAGGGAAGCGATAAGGAGATAACGGTCTATGATAAGCACTGTCTCAGCCTTTCCGAAGAAGAGATCCGTGAAAAGCTTGAGAGCGGCATCCCCTATGTCATAAGACAGAATAATCCGACAGAGGGAACCACGACCTTTCATGATGATATCTATGGTGATATAACGGTGGATAATTCAGAGCTTGACGATATGATACTGATCAAGAGCGACGGATTTCCAACCTATAATTTCGCAAATGTCGTCGACGATCATCTCATGGGGATAACCCATGTGGTACGGGGAAATGAGTATCTTTCCAGTTCTCCGAAATACAACAGGCTTTATGAAGCCTTCGGATGGGATATACCTGAGTATATACACTGTCCCCTGATCACTGACGAGGAGCATAAGAAGCTCTCAAAGAGATCAGGTCATTCATCCTTTGAGGACCTTACGGATCAGGGCTTCCTGCCGGAGGCGGTAGTGAATTTTGTAGCTCTTCTCGGCTGGTCTCCGGAGGATGACAGCGAGATTATGAGCCTCGGCGAGCTTACGGAAAAGTTTGATTATCACAGGATGAGCAAGAGTCCCGCTGTATTTGATTACGGCAAGCTCAAATGGATGAACGGTGAATACATAAAGAAGATGGATTTTGATGATTTCTTTGAGAAGGCGCTTCCCTATATAAAGGATGTGATCAAACGGGATCTTGATCTTAAAAAGATAGCAAAGATGGTGCAGAGCAGGATAGAGGTCTTTCCCGACATTAAGGATCATATTGATTTCTTTGAAGTGCTGCCTGAGTATGATCCGGAAATGTATGTGCACAAGAAGATGAAGACCACGAAGGAATCCTCCCTTGAAGCACTTGAAAAGATAGAACCCGTACTCAATGAGCAGGAAGACTGGAGCAATGATGCGCTTTATGATCTTTTCAGATCCTTCGCGGAAAAGGAGGGGCTGAAAAACGGTCAGATATTGTGGCCTCTGCGTACTGCGGTTTCCGGAAAGCAGATGACCCCGGGAGGCGCTACGGAGCTTATGGAGGTGCTGGGAAAGGAGGAATCCATTGCCCGGATAAAGACGGGCATGGAGCTTTTGAGAAAGAGTATATGACAGAACTGTATGCGGCGCAGGACGCCGCCGTCAAACACCGTGACGGACCCGCCCTCATAATAGCGGGTCCGGGCTCGGGAAAAACCTACACAATAACAAAACGTCTTGAACATCTTATAAAAAACTGTCACATAGAACCATCATCCATATTAACGATCACTTATACAAATGCAGCTGCCGTGGAAATGAATTCACGGGCTTATTCCATGATAGGGCCTGAAGCT
>CACZRA010000275.1 GCA_902783395.1 uncultured Lachnospiraceae bacterium | reverse complement strand
TTGTATGCAAAAGAGGAGAGGTAATGCAGAAGGCTGCCGAAGAGAATGAGGGGGCGATGATAGCCGTCATGAAAACGGATAAGGACGAGCTTATAAGCCTCGGTAAGGAAACGGAGACATATCCTGTCAATTTCAACTGTCCGGGCCAGATAGTCGTATCGGGCAAAATAGACAGGATAGAAAAGCTCAAGGAGATCCTTACGGGAAGAAAGGTCAGATTTGTGCCTCTTTCAGTCGGAGGACCCTTCCACACTCCGTATATGGAGAGTGCATCAAAGGAGCTTAAAGAGGAGCTCGAAAAAAAGGATGCATATCACATAAGGAAGGCGGAGATCCCGCTTTATTCCAATAAGACCGCAATGCTGTATCCGGATAACGTAGACGAGATCATAGAAACCGTATCCTCACAGATCTCAAACAGCGTTCAATGGGAGGATACCTTAAGAAATATGGAGAAATCAGGGATCGATACCTTTGTGGAATGCGGTCCCGGAAAGGCACTGTCGGGCTTCGTAAAAAGGACCGTGGCGGGAGCGAGGATACTGAATGCAGCTGATGCCGATTCACTGGAGAGTACATTAAGGGAGCTTGGAGCAGTATGTTAAAGGGAAAGACAGCCGTCATAACGGGCGGAACAAGGGGAATAGGAAAGGCGATAGCGGGGAAATTCGCTGAAAACGGCGCGGACATAGCCGTTATCGCGACCAGGAAGAGCGATGAGGCGGTAAAGACCGTCAGCGGATTTGAAGACCTCGGAGTAAAGGCCAGGCTTTACGCGTGCGATATCAGGAATATCGATGAGGTAAATGCGGTCAAGGAAGAGATCAGCGCTGACTTTGCGAAGGTCGATATCCTCGTGAACAATGCGGGAGTGACAAGGGACAATATACTACCGGGTTTAACTGAAGCTGATATTGATGATGTCATAGATATCAATCTTAAGGGAACCATGTTTGTCACAAAAGCATTCATCAGGGATTTCCTTAAGGCAAGGAGCGGAAGCATCATAAATATAAGCTCGGTTGTCGGACTTATGGGAAATAAGGGACAGAGCAATTACGCGGCATCAAAGGCCGGGATCGTAGGCTTCACAAAGTCTGTCGCCAGGGAATACGGAAAGAAGAATATAAGGTGCAATGCCATTGCCCCGGGATACATAGAAACGGATATGACCGATAAGCTGAATGAAACACAGAGAGCGGAGATTTCAGCCCTCATACCTCTTGCAAGACTCGGGAGACCCGAGGATGTGGCAGCCCTTGCGCTGTTTCTTGCGAGCAGCGCATCGGATTATATCACCGGGGAAGTTATAAAGG
Source organism: uncultured Lachnospiraceae bacterium (assembly GCA_902783395.1). GTDB lineage: Bacteria > Bacillota > Clostridia > Lachnospirales > Lachnospiraceae > NK4A144. The sequence goes on along the minus strand of CACZRA010000275.1, from coordinate 6,218 downwards.
TAGACGGAGGAATGTATGTGTAGAGTTGTTATTACGGGAATGGGAGTCGTATCTCCGGTTGGAAATACTCTTGCGGATTTTTGGAACAGCCTGACCGGGGGAAGATGCGGCGTCGGGAAGATAGAAAGATTTGACGCGTCCTCGCTCAAGGTATCGCTTGATGCTGAGGTAAAGGACTTCAACCCTAAGGATTATTATGATTCGATGCAGGAAATAAGGAGGTCGGACCTTTTCATGCAGTATGCCACGGCTGCGGCACTGGAAGCTGTTGATGACAGCCGTATCCTTGAGTCTGACCTCGACAAAAACAGATTCGGAGTCTACATCGGATCGGGGATAGGCGGGATCGGAACCACACTCAGCCAGTCAAAAAAGCTCATGGATAAAGGTCCCGATATGGTATCGCCCTTCTTTGTCCCTATGATGATCGGAAACATGGCAGCAGGCGCGGTATCGATAAGATTCGGGGCGAAGGGACCGACGCTTCCCATTGTCACGGCGTGCGCGACCTCGACCCATACCATAGGAGAAGCCTTCAGGGCGATAAAGCACGGTTACGCCGATGCCATTATCGCGGGAGGCTCCGAGGCTTCCATTAATGAGCTCGCAATGGCAGGATTTATAAACTGTCAGGCTCTCAGTCTTGCGGATAAGCCTGAAGAAGGAAGCCTTCCCTTTGATAAAAGGAGAGGCGGCTTCGTGATGGGAGAAGGCGCGGGGATACTGATCCTCGAAGAATATGAGCGTGCGAAAAAGCGCGGAGCAAAGATATATGCGGAGATGACAGGCTACGGAAACACCTCGGATGCCTATCACATAACGGCGCCCGAGCCGGAAGGAGAGGGAGCCGTAAGAGCGATAAAGAACGCCGTATCGGAGGCGGGGATCACGGACTGCAAAAAGCTGTACGTAAATGCCCACGGAACAGGAACGCATCTGAATGATGAAATGGAGACAAAGGCCTTAAAGGCTGTATTCGGCAAGGGGGCTTATGAGCTTCATATTAGTTCGACCAAGTCGATGACCGGCCACATGATGGGGGCTACCGGCGCAGCGGAAGCCATAGCGTCCGCAAAGGCTCTTCAGGAGGGCATCATACCGCCCACTGTGGGACTTATGGAAAAGGATGAGAAGTGCGATCTTGATTACACTCCTCAGAAAGCGGTAAAGGCTGATATAACCCATGCCATAAGCACATCCCTGGGCTTCGGGGGACACAACGCCTGCATAGCGCTTAAAAAATACGAGGGCTGAAGAGATGAATTCACTTAAGGATTACGGAGACCTTTTTTTAAGGCTTGATCTTACGGAGCTGTCTGTACATGAGGGCGATTTCTCACTGGTTTTGAAGAGGGAAGCCGGGAGGGTACCGCAAAAAGCAGAGCCTTCGGGTACGGCTGAAAATGCGGTCCTGCATGAGGAACCCGGAAAGGAAGCCGACGGTATTACCGTAAAGGCTCCGCTTCTCGGGATATACGGAGAGCTTACCGGGGAGAGAAAGCCCGTAAAGGCGGGGGACAGGGTGAAAAAAGGTGATGTGCTCTGTACCATCGAAGCAATGAAAATGCTGAATGAGGTTTCATCACCTGTTGACGGAACTGTCATAAAAGTATGTGCCGGAAACGGAGATCTGGTGGAATACAACCAGACCCTCTTTATTATCAGGGAGTAGGAGATGAACAGAGAAGAGATAAAGGAAATACTTCCACACAGGGAGCCCATGCTCCTTCTGGATGAGGCATTCTTAAACGAGGACGGAAGTGCGACAGCGTATTATACGGTGAGGGGAGACGAGTTCTTCCTTCAGGGCCATTTCCCCGGCAGGCCTGTGGTGCCGGGAGTCATTCAGTGTGAGATCATGGCGCAGGGAGCCTGCATCATGTTTGCCGACAAAATGAAGGATAAGGATATCCTCCCGGTGTATACGGGGCTTGATAAGGTCAGGTTCCGCGGAATGGTGGTTCCCGGTGACAGGATAGAGGTCACGACCCGTATCCTTAAGGAGGGACATCCTCTTTATGTGCTTCACGGGGAGCTTAAGGTGGACGGAAAAAGGTGCATGAGCGGTGATTTTTCATTTGCCATAGTAAATAAAAAAGAGGAAGAGTGATATGTTTTCCAAAATTCTGATCGCGAACAGAGGAGAGGTAGCCGTAAGGATAATCCGTGCCTGTAAGGAAATGGGTATAGAGACCGTTGCGGTGTATTCACAGGCGGACGAGAACTCGCTTCATGCCGAAATGGCTGATGAGAGCTACTGCATAGGAGGACCGCTTGTAAAGGACAGTTATCTGAACGTGGATGCGATACTTACCGTCGCGGCAAGGGCAGGAGCCAAAGCCATCCATCCCGGATACGGGATGCTCTCGGAAAATCCGGAGTTTGCGGTGATATGCGAAAAAAACGGCATAGCCCTTATCGGACCTTCAGCCGAAGTCATGGAAAAGATGGGGCAGAAGGAGCTGGCAAGAAAGATCGCAAAGGATGCCGGCGTCCCGGTGACTCCCGGCAGCGGCATACTCGAATCTGAAGAAGAGGCGCTTGAGGAAGCGTCAAGGATAGGATATCCCGTGATCTTAAAGGCAAGAGCAGGCGGCGGAGGAAAAGGGATAAGGATAGTAAGATCCGCTGAGGAGCTTGTGCCGGCCTTCAGGCAGGTCAGAAAGGAAGCTCTTATTTCCTTCTCGGATGACAAGGTCTTTCTTGAGAAATACCTCGAGGGAGTCAAGCATGTAGAGGTGCAGATACTGGCGGATAAATACGGAAAGGTGATCATCCTCGGTGACAGGGACTGCTCCGTCCAGAGAAAGAACCAGAAGCTTATAGAGGAGTGTCCCGCCCCTGTCCTGAATGAGAAGCTGAGGGAGAAGATGTATGAGGCGGCAGGGAATCTTGCGGCCTATGTAGGTTACACCACGGTCGGTACGGTAGAGTTTCTTGTAAAGGATGACAGCTTTTATTTCATGGAGATGAATACAAGGCTTCAGGTGGAGCATTCGGTGACGGAGATGGTATGCGGCATAGATATCGTGGAGTGGCAGATAAGGACGGCTGCCGGTGTCGGCATAGATTTCTCACAGGAGGATGTCGCAAGGAAAAGACATGCCATTGAATGCCGGATCTGTGCTGAGGACGAAAAGACCTTCAGACCCTCTGTCGGAAAGATAAGCCTTCTGCACATTCCGGGAGGAGTGGACGTGAGATTTGATTCGGCGCTGTATCAGAACTATGAGGTATCGCCCTATTACGATTCCATGCTCGGAAAGCTTATCGTATGTTCGGATACAAGGGAGGGTGCGATAAGGAAGATGAAGTGTGCCCTGTCGGAATTTGTTCTGGTCGGAGTCGATAACAACAGACATATGCATATGAGGTTTATGGAGAACAAGCAGTTTGTGGACGGAAGCTACGACACCGGAATATGCCGTAAGGTGCTGGCGTGAATTTTAAGGGCTTTTTCTTAAAAGCGAATAACGAGCTTGAGGGGGAGAACTTCATCCCGAGGGCAAGGCGGATCACCTGCAAAAAGTGCCAGAAAAAGGTGTCTGTATCCCAGATAAGAAAGAACTCCTTTATCTGCCCGGAGTGCGGTAACTATTTCAGTGTAAGGAGCAGGAGACGGATTCTTATGCTCTGCGACAGACGGAGCTTCTCCGAGATGTATGCCGACATGGAGTCGGAGAATATCCTTGGTTTTCCCGAGTATGACGAGAAGCTGTCCGCGGCAAGGGAAAAGAGCCGGGAGAAGGAGGGCGTCATCTGCGGAGAGGGAAGGATCGGAGGCGTAAGGTGCTGTATCTTTGCCATGGATGCCTATTTCATGATGGGCTCGATGGGTGCCGTCGTAGGTGAGAAGATCACAAGGCTCTTCGAATACGCTGCCGAGAGGTCGCTTCCCGTCATCGGTGTCACAGTGTCCGGAGGAGCAAGGATGCAGGAGGGGATGATCTCCCTTTTTCAGATGTCCAAGGTTTCGGCGGCGGTAAAGAGGCACAGTGATAAGGGAAATCTGTACGTGGTCATCCTGACCAATCCTACCACCGGAGGCGTGGATGCGAGCTTTGCGATGCTTGGGGATATCACCCTCGCAGAGCCCGGCGCAAGGGTGGGCTTCGCAGGTCCCCGTGTGATAGAAAAGACTCTTAACCAGGCACTGCCGAAGAATTTTCAGAGGGCTGAAAGAGTCCTGGAATGCGGTTTTATTGACAGGGTCGTACCGAGAGACGGACTGAGACACGATCTGGAGAGGATACTTAAGCTCCATGCAGGATATAAACGGTGAAACGGATATGAATGATTATGATATCGTCCTGAGAGCCAGAATGGAAGGAAGGCTTACGGCGAAGGATTATATAGACGGGCTTATCACGGATTTCATGGAGCTTCACGGAGACAGGCTCTATGGAGATGACAGGGCAGTCATCGGCGGGATAGGCTTTCTTGAAGATATGCCTGTCACGGTCATAGGGATAGAGAAGGGAAAGGATACCGCTGGCAGGATAGAGCACAATTTCGGAAGTGCAAATCCCGAAGGCTACAGGAAGGCATTACGGCTCATGAAGCAGGCTGAAAAATTCAAAAGACCCGTGCTCTGCCTTGTGGACACTGCAGGAGCGTTCTGCGGGATCGAGGCGGAGGAACACGGACAGGGGAGAGCCATTGCCGACAACCTTTATGAAATGTCTGCGCTGAGGACTCCGGTACTTTCGATCCTGATAGGTGAAGGCGGAAGCGGAGGTGCACTGGCGCTTTCACATGCTGACAGGATATGGATGATGAAGGATGCCTATTTCAGTGTTGTCTCGCCTGAAAGCTGTGCGAACATACTGTGGAAGGATACAGGAAAAGCTCCCATGGCAGCGGAGGCTCTTATGCTCACGGCTGAGAAGCTTCATGCCGCGGGACTTATTGACAGGGTCATAGAAGATAATGACATGAAAAAACTGTCAGATGACATTTACAGGCAGTTCAAGGGACTTACGACGATCGATCCCGATGTGCTGATCGAAGACAGATATCAAAAATTCAGAAAGGCCGGTTACTGAAATGAGCCCTATATATAAAGAATATTACAGTGAGGATACGGATGAGAACGGCAGAGTTACGGGGATCAGGACAAGGATACCCGATGACTTCAATTTTGCATATGACGTTATAGACAGGCTTGCCCACGACAGGCCCGATGCACTGGCGCTTGTACACAGGAGCGCGGAAGGACAGGTAAAGAGACTGTCCTTCTCTGATATCTCGAGGCTTTCCGGTAAAGCAGCGAATATGCTAAGGGACCTCGGGATAGGTAAAGGCGATCCGGTGATGCTCCTCCTCAAGAGAAGACTCGAGTTCTGGATAAGCATACTTGCCATACACAAGCTGGGAGCCGTCGCCATACCGACCTCGCACATGGTATCGACGGAGGATATCACGGAGCGGGCGGAAAAGGCATCGGCAAAGGCCATAATCTGCGTCAATTCCGGGGATATCTGTGAAAAGGTTAAGGCGGCCTGCGCCGATACGGGAATGCTGCATATCACGGTCGGGGAGAAATTTGAAAATACCCTGAGCTTTGGTGAAATGCTTGAGAGGAGTCCGGAAGGACTGGAAAGGGTGCCGGTAAAGGCATCCGATGACATGCTCTACTATTTTACCTCCGGTACTTCCGGTGAACCTAAGGCCGTGATCCATGATTTTTCATATCCCGTGGCCCATATATTTACCGCGAAAAACTGGCACGGGGTACAGGAAGAGGACCTTCACCTCACGGTGGCCGACTCTGGCTGGGCAAAGTCCGCCTGGGGCAAGCTTTACGGACAGTGGTTCATGGAGGCAGCGGTCCTTGTCTATGATTATGAGCAGTTTTATGCGGCGGACCTCCTGAAGGTGCTTGAGGAGGAGAGGGTGAATACCTTCTGCGCACCTCCTACGGTTTATAAATATCTCATACTGGAGGATATTTCAAAGTATGACCTTAAGTGCCTGCGTCAGGTAACAACCGCCGGAGAGCCCATGCCGAAGGAGGTATCGGAAAGGTTTACCGGTATGACGGGACTGTACGTGCGGGAGGGCTTCGGTCAGACGGAAACGGCGCTTCTCATATGCAATACCGTGGGAGACGGCAAAGATCCCGGAGCCTCAGGCTCCATCGGAAGACCGTCACCGATGTATGATATAAGGCTTGTCGATGAGGACGGTGAAGAGGTTGCGGCAGGCGAGGAGGGAGA
>CACZRA010000274.1 GCA_902783395.1 uncultured Lachnospiraceae bacterium | reverse complement strand
GGATCACAGTGATTTCTCCACATATATTGATATGGATATCGAGGCAGTCATCCCCGACAGCTATATAAGAAATGAGAACATGAAGCTTGATATGTATAAGAGGATTGCAAGGGTAAGCTCGGATGACGAAGCATCGGATATAAGGGATGAGCTTACCGACCGGTTCGGCAAAATACCGCAGGAAACCGAAAACCTCATTCGGACAGCTCTGCTCAGGACAAGAGCACATGAGCTTTTCATCGAGAATATGAAGGTAACGGAAAAAGAGATCACAATGACGATATACGAAAAAGCAACCATAGATCCGACAAGGATAGCACCCATGATGGAAGCCTTTGAAGGCAGCATGAGGTTTGTTACGACGGGAAAGCCTACATTTGTATACACCGTCTCCGGGGAGAATGACCGGGGGGACCGGATATCCGCTGCGGACTCGGTGCTTGAGAGGATGTCGCCCCTAGTATCATAGCAATTGATAAGTCCGGTGAAACTATGGTAAAATATCAGTTCAATGTGTGCCGCATAGGATGCGGCCGGATAAAATGAGAGGCGAACCACTGTGGACAGACAGAATCTAACACTGCTTACAGACCTGTATGAGCTTACTATGATGCAGGGCTATTTTAAGAATGAAAACGCCAACCAGACCGTTATCTTCGACATGTTTTACCGTACGAATCCGTTGGAGAGCGGTTATGCGGTAATGGCCGGACTTGAGCAGGTGATACAGTATATCAAGGAGCTTAAGTTTGAGGCGGAGGATATCGATTACCTGAGGAGTCTCGGGATCTTCCGGGAGGATTTTCTGGATTATCTTAAGAGCTTCCGCTTTACAGGATCCATATGGTCGATCCCTGAGGGCGAGGTTATCTTCCCGCGGGAGCCGCTGGTCAAGGTCATAGCACCTATCATGCAGGCACAGCTCGTGGAAACAGCGATACTCAATATAATAAACCATCAGTCGCTTATCGCGACCAAGACCGCAAGGGTATGCTATGCGGCTCGCGGAGACGGGGTCATGGAGTTCGGACTGAGACGTGCACAGGGGCCCGATGCCGGAACCTACGGAGCCAGGGCTGCGATGATAGGCGGATGCATAGGTACGTCCAATGTCCTCGCGGGACAGCTTTTTGACGTGCCTGTCAAGGGGACCAACGCCCATTCATGGGTCATGAGCTTTCCCGATGAGCTGACGGCCTTCAGGAAATATGCCGAGATCTACCCTGATGCGTGTCTGCTGATAGCTGATACATATGACACGCTCAAATCGGGAGTACCCAATGCGATAAAGGTGTTTACGGAGCTCAGGGAAAAGGGCATTCATCCGAAGCTTTACGGGGTGAGGTTTGATTCCGGAGACCTTGCCTATCTTTCCAAGAAGGCAAGAGTGATGCTTGATGAGGCGGGCTTTACAGATGCGGTGCTTTCGGCATCAAACGATCTGGATGAATTTCTTATAGACTCCCTTAAGGTACAGGGGGCAAAGATAACCAGCTGGGGGGTCGGCACGAACCTCATTACCTCAAAAGACTGGCCGGCTTTCGGAGGAGTATATAAGCTTGCGGGAGTGGTAAATGAGGACGGATCGTGTACACCGAAGATCAAGCTTTCGGAGAATTCGGAGAAGATCACGAACCCGGGCAACAAAAAGATAATAAGGGTATATGACGCGGAAGGTAAGGTGAAGGCTGACCTTATATGTCTTGTGGAGGAGGAGTTTGATCCGAAGGATGACCTGATACTCTTTGATCCGCAGGAGCCCTGGAAAAGGACAAGGCTTAAGGGCGGGGAGTATTCGATGAGGGAGCTTATGATACAGGTGTTTGACAGGGGCAGATGCGTGTATGAGTCGCCTTCGGTCATGGAGATGAGGGAATACTGCGCGAAAGAACTGGATACACTCTGGGATGAGACGAGAAGACTTGTGAATCCTCATAATGTGTATGTGGATCTGTCGCAGAAGCTGTATGATATGAAGCTTAATCTGCTGGATGAGATGAGTATGAAGTGAGTTGTGCTGATTGCTCCGAAACAACTGTATCGCCTTCGAGTTATCTGTGTATCATGAGCGTGCGGGATGAATGTATTGGATTAGGTTTAGCCGTAAGAATTGAGTTATCGTTATGAAATAATATTTTGCAGGAGACAGATATGTATCAGAAAGTTAACACAGATTTGAATTTCGTGGACCGGGAGAAGGAGGTCGAAAAGTTCTGGAAGGATGAGGACATCTTCAGGAAGTCCATGGAGATCCGGAAGGACGGACCCGTATATACATTTTATGACGGGCCTCCGACAGCGAACGGCAAGCCGCATATAGGGCATGTGCTTACCAGGGTCATAAAGGATATGATCCCGAGATACCGCACGATGAAGGGCTACTATGTGCCTAGAAAGGCCGGGTGGGATACGCACGGACTGCCCGTGGAGCTTGAGGTCGAGAAGAAGCTGGGACTTGACGGCAAGGACCAGATAGAGGAGTACGGGCTGGAGCCTTTCATCAAGGAGTGTAAGGAGTCTGTATGGCAGTACAAAGGCATGTGGGAGCAGTTCTCGGGACAGGTAGGCTTCTGGGCCGACATGGACGATCCCTATGTGACGTATCATGATGATTTCATAGAGTCCGAGTGGTGGGCGCTGAAGCAGATATATGACAAGGGACTTCTGTACAAAGGGTTTAAGATAGTACCCTACTGTCCGAGGTGCGGGACACCGCTTTCGTCCCACGAGGTGGCTCAGGGTTATAAGAAGGTAAAGGAAAGATCCGCCATAGCAAGGTTCAAGGTAAAGGATGCCGAAGATAATAAATACATACTTGCCTGGACTACGACGCCTTGGACGCTTCCTTCAAACGTGGCACTCTGTGTAAACCCGGATGAGGATTATTCTGAAGTAAAGACAGCAGACGGCTATATCTATATCATGGCGAAGGCTCTGCTTGAAAGTGTGCTCGGAGGAGAGGATGCTCCTACAGCGCCGTATGAGATAATAAAGACCTGCAAGGGCACGGAGCTTTGCGGTCTGGAGTACATACCGCTCTTTGAATGCTCCGGTAAGGAAGCCGAAAAGCAGCATAAAAAGGCGCATTATATCGTTGCAGACAGCTATGTCACCATGGAAGACGGTACCGGAATCGTGCATATCGCTCCGGCTTTCGGAGAAGATGACGCGAGGGTAGGACGTGATAATGACCTGCCGCTGGTTCAGTTTGTGGACGAAAAGGGGCTTATGACGGAGGAGACTCCTGTCGCGGGACTTTTCGTGAAGGACGCTGATCCTGAAATACTGAAAGACCTTGACAAGAGAGGGCTTTTATTCTCGGCTCCGAAGTTCGAGCATGACTATCCTTTCTGCTGGAGATGCGACACGCCTCTTATCTACTATGCGAGAGAGTCATGGTTCATAAAGGTCACCGAAGTCAAGGAGCAGATGATCGAGAATAATAAAAAGATCAATTGGATCCCCGCGAATATAGGAACTGGAAGGTTTGGTGAATGGCTTAACAATATCCAGGACTGGGCGGTATCAAGGAACAGATACTGGGGAACACCCCTTAATATATGGGAGTGCCCGGACTGCGGTGAGAGGATTTCGATAGGATCGAGGGAGGAACTCTTTAAGCTTACGGGACTTGAAGAAGCTAAGACCGTCGAGCTGCACAGGCCCTTCATAGATAAATTCACCGTAAAGTGCGAAAAGTGCGGCGGTGAGATGAAGAGGGTGAGCGAGGTCATAGACTGCTGGTTTGATTCAGGTGCGATGCCTTTTGCGCAGCATCATTATCCTTTTGAAAATAAAGACTTATTTGATCAGCAGTATCCTGCAGCCTTCATATCAGAGGCTGTGGATCAGACCAGGGGATGGTTTTACTCTCTTCATGCGGAATCTACGCTTCTTTTCGGAAAGCCCGCATATGAAAATGTCATAGTGCTGGGACTTGTGCTTGATGAAAACGGCGAAAAGATGAGTAAATCAAAAGGAAACGCTGTTGATCCTTTTGAGGCGCTTGACCGTTTCGGAGCAGATGCCATAAGGTGGTATTTCTATGTGAATTCAGCACCGTGGCTCCCGAACAGATTCCATGACAAGGCCGTGGTCGAGTGCCAGAGAAAATTCATGGGAACGCTCTGGAATACCTACGCTTTCTTTGTACTGTATGCGAATATCGATGATTTTGATGCATCAAAATACACGCTGGAAACGGAAAAGCTTGAGGTTATGGACAAATGGATCCTGTCAAAGCTCAATTCCTGCGTTAAGAAGACAGATGCTTTTCTTAATGATTACAGGATAACCGAGGCTGCGAAATGCCTGCAGGATTTCGTGGACGATATGAGCAACTGGTATGTGAGAAGGTCAAGG
>CACZRA010000273.1 GCA_902783395.1 uncultured Lachnospiraceae bacterium | reverse complement strand
TTGTCTGGTTTACAAGAGCACCGACCTTCGGTCTGTCCTCCTTTGAGACATCCTTCATGCTTTTCAGCACTTCCGTAAGCTCGCCTTTCTTTCCGGTGAAAGCTACCCTGACATCGTTAAGTGCATCGAGGCCCTTCGCTCCCTTTATGGCCTCCAGTGCCCTGGCCTGTATTTCCTCAAGATCAGAAACATTTATCGCCATCTCCATTCTCCTTTCCGTGTTGAAATAAAAAAAGGCGGTACCCCGGGGCGAAAACTCGCGGTACCACCCGTATTTATCACTCTCGGTCCTTAACGCGGACTGTTCGTTCCGACTCCGCGCTGAATATCTTCCCGTCGTTATCCCGGAGGTATTGACCTCTTATAAGGATGTTTCGACGGTATCTTCGGGTTTCCCCACGCTTCACAGTCGAGAATATTTGATTTTGCAGCGGCTAAACTGCTTCAGCCGCTGAATTCAGGCTTCACAGAGCCTCTTCGGCAAAACGGCTGAAAGCCTTAAGCCCTTCTTCTGTCTGCTTGAAAACTCCGGCATCCTCAAGGACATGCGAAAAAACCGCCCCAATCTCATCCCGCAGGATACCGTCTATATTCGACTCGTCTATATTAGCATAATTATTTTTAAAATCAAGGACCCAGTCTGCATGTTTTGCGAGCTCTTCATCTGAAGCAATGTCCTTTCCCGCAAGAATGAATTCCTTAAGCCTGTTCATCTCTGATTTCAGTCTTGAAGGAAGTATGGCAAGTCCCATGACCTCGATAAGTCCTATATTTTCTTTTTTGATATGGTGCAGGTTGCTGTGGGGATGATAAAGCCCGAGAGGACAATCCTCGGTCGTTATATTGTTTCTCAGGGCAAGATCAAATTCAAACAGCTCTCCGCGCATCCTCGCTATTGGAGTGATCGTGTTGTGAGGCTCTCCGTCCGTCTCGGCAAAAATATACGCCGCCTCATCGGTATATCCCCTCCAGGTGTCAAGGATATGTGAAGCGAGATCTATTATCCTATCCTTATTACCGCATCTTAATCTGATGACTGACAGAGGCCATTTGATAATACCGGCCTCAACATCTTCATATCCCTTTACCGTGAACTTACGGATATAATCAGCTCTTGCCATGGGAAATTCGTAGTTTCCGCCCTGGAAATGATCATGAGACAATATCGAGCCGCCCACTATCGGCAGATCCGCGTTCGATCCGACCGTATAATGTGGAAAGAGAGTTATGAAATCAAAAAGCTTTTCAAAGCAGGACCGGTCGATCTTCATCGGTATATGCTTTTTATTGAATACTATGCAGTGCTCGTTATAGTAAACGTATGGCGAATACTGCAGGAAAAAATCCTCTCCGGCAAGCTTTATAGGTATGATCCTATGGTTATTTCTTGCGGGGTGGTTCATGCGTCCCCTGTAGCCTTCATTTTCAGCACAAAGCTGGCACTTCGGATAAGCAGACTGGGGAGCGTTCTTTGCAGCCGCGATCGCCTTGGGATCCTTTTCGGGTTTTGAAAGATTGACGGTGATATCAAGCCATCCGTAAGGAGTTTCGGTCTTCCATTTGAGATCCTTCTTTATTCGGTATCTCCTTATATAATCGGTATCACAGGAAAAACCGTAATACCAGTCGGTAGCTTCCTTTGGGGAATGTTCGTAAAGCCTTTCAAATTCAGAGCGCACATATGACGGTCTCGGAGTGATACAGTTCATGAGCTTCGTATCGAAAAGATCAGCGGATACCTGATCATCCTCGATTATGCCTGCTGATACGGCATTACCAATCAGAGTACGGAGAATGGGTTCAAGTGCACTGCCCCTGTCGGAAAAGTCCGGTGCCTGATAATCATCTGATTCCTCGTATGAATCCAAACCCATCACGTCAAGAAGAAGGTTGGTCGAGTATATCCTCTCTCCTTCGTCGATAAGTCCGGTATGTATCCCGTATTCTACAAGATCTCTGACAGAACGTTCTGTGTTAAGTTCACTCATATCCTGAGTACCTCCTCATCATTATCGGTCTGGGCTTCCTCTACAACGAATACCCTTTCGTTCTTTTTCTCATCCATGGATGCCGCGGCAGCCTGCGCCTCCTTCATAAAGGTTTTCTGCGCGCCTATCACTTCATTTCTTCCGGGCGTGATCCGTATGTATTTACCGTCATCGGTCAGAAGCCTTGCCTTGGTATTATCCGACAGCTGGATATTAAGGATATGCTTCAGATCTTCTGTAAGCTTCGGGGTTTCTATGGGGAACAGTATCTCCACTCTTCTTTCAAGATTTCTCGGCATCCAGTCTGCCGAAGCGCAGTACAGTTCTTCCTTTCCTTCATTCAGGAACCAGAATATCCTGGCATGCTCCAGATATGTACCCACTATGGATCTTACGGTTATATTCTCCGATACCCCCTTTATCCCCGTGCGGAGACAGCATATCCCCCGGATTATCAGCTCGATCTTAACCCCGGCGTTTGAAGCCTTGTACAGGGCCTCGATTATATCTATATCGCATAGGGAATTTATCTTTGCGACAATACGTGCTTCCCTGCCGTTTAATGCATGCTCTGTTTCACGCCCTATCAGATAGAGGAATCTGTCCTTAAGCCACAGCGGAGCAAGAGACAGCTTATTCCACATGGCAGGCTCGGAATAACCCGAAAGCATGTTGAAAACAGCGGTAGCGTCTTCACCGTAAGGCTCGGCACAGGTAAGGAAACCAATATCCGTATACTGCTTTGCTGTGGAATCATTGTAATTTCCGGTACCAAGATGCACATATCTTCTGAGACCGTCCTCCTCCCTTCGGACTACGAGAGTTATCTTTGAATGCGTCTTCAGTCCCTTTAGTCCGTAGATCACGTGACATCCGGCTTTTTCAAGCATTTTTGCCCATAATATATTATTCTCTTCATCAAAACGGGCTTTAAGCTCGACCAGCACCGTGACCTGTTTACCGTTTTCGGCGGCCTGAGCCAGCGCCTTTATTATGGGAGAATCACCGGATACCCTGTACAGGGTCTGTTTAATCGCAAGCGTATCCTTATCTCTGGCAGCCTCCTGTATGAAACGGACTACAGGCGTAAAGGATTCATAAGGATGCCAGAGCAGGATATCATGATCCTTGATCTGGTCAAATATGGGTACATCCTGCTCCATATATTTGGGATACCGGGGCTCGTAGGGCTTTTCCTTCAGATGACCGAAGCCCGGAAGGCCGTACATCTTCATAAGGAAGGTAAGATCGAGGGGACCGTTTATAAAATAAAGGTCGTTATCCTTTACGTTCAGCGCCTCTTCCAGTATCGTAAGTAGCCTCTTGTCTATTCCGGACTCGCATTCCAGTCTTATGGCGACGCCTCTTTGTCTCTTTTTCAGCTGCTTCTCTATCTCGATCAAAAGGTCGTCAGCCTCGTCCTCATCTATGGTAAAATCGGCATTTCTCATAACCCTGAAGGGGTGTGCGCAGATCACATTATAGGAAAGGAAAAGTCCGCCGAGATTACGCTCTATTATCTCCTCCAGAAGGATCACGGATCTGATCCCGTCAGTGCGTTTCGGAAGCTCGATTATACGCGGCAGGACCGACGGTACCTGCACCATTGCAAATTCTATGTCATTTTCTTCGGTACGGACCAGGGCTCCGATGTTCAGTGTCTTATTTCTTACCAGCGGAAAAGGTCTTGAGGAATCGACAGCCATGGGAGTAAGGACAGGATAAACGTTTTCCCTGAAGTAGCTGTCCACAAAATCCTTTTCATCTTCGCTGAGCTCCTCGTGATGCTTGACAAATCTTATGCCCTCCTCCATGAGCTTGGGCAGGAGCATACGTGAGAAGGTACTGTACTGCTCGGAAACAAATTCATGCGTTACCTCGGAAAGTGCGTTAAGCCGCATTTTGGGGGTCATGCCTGAAATATCCGGTTTTTTGTATCCGGCATTCTTCATATCCTTGAGAGACGCTATCCTTATCATGAAGAATTCATCCAGATTGGAAGCAGTGATCGAAAGGAATTTAAGCCTTTCAAACAACGGCAGCGAGGGATCCCTTGCTTCCTCAAGGATCCTTTCGTCAAACTGCATCCATGATAGCTCGCGGTTGAAATAATACTTCGGATCTCTCAGATCCGTAGCTTTCTCCTGTCTGTCGGGCTTTTCATTTTTGTCGTTTTTTTTCATTATTCCAGTCCCTTCATTTATCAGATCTAAGCGCTATCAAAACAGGTGTTACTCCGAATACCTCTTCAAAGGTATCTGTCCTTTGTGAAAAAAGTCCTTTTTCGAGCAGCAGTCTGTCCTTTGACGTGACCTTTATTATGAGCTTCTTATCCTTGATATGAGCAGTTATATCCTTCATTGTCTTTTCTGTATTCATTGCGAGTCCGACAGCCACCCTTAATATCGCGGTAAGCTTTGTCATTATTATCTCGTCCTTTTGGTCAAATTCAGCAGATCTGAAGAAGTCATAGCTGATATTATTGGGATATGAGCTCGCTACTATAGTCGCTATCATTATCCTTTCCTTGTGAGATATTCCCATTATCTCCGAGTCCTTTATGATCGCATAGGAGGTTTCTGCGGGAACGCTGAGGGATACGTATTTCCCCACATTTCTCATTATCGAAGCTATATTCAGAAGAGTTCTTTCTCTTGAGCCCATACCGTGAAGCTTTTTTGTGGCATCGAATATGATGAGGGACGCATCGGTCAGCTTTGATGTGATGAGATCGAAGGAACCATACTTTGCCGCTGTATTGGCGGCAGAGCTCAGGATGTCATCTCCGAAATCATGAAGTGGGCGAATGTATTTTTTTCTGTGTGCATAGTCATAGGCGATACCGTCAGAAAGGGAAACACCGGGAAGATAGAGATCCTTTGCCCCGGTCATATTTATTATCCTGTCTACCAGGATAGCCGAGGGAAGCAGCATAGCGGCATTGTCCTCCGGGATATGGAGCTTTGCGGCGATCTGATAGGGAGATTTAACGGAAAGTGCCTTCATGGTATCCTTGTATTCCCTGGAGGTGATATGCCCCTCCGGCCTTTTCCCGTAGGTTTCCATTATCGCGGACATATAGTCATCGATTATTATTATATTGTCCACCTTGATATCCCCGAGATAGAGCTCCTTGAAATAATCGAGCTCATTCATGACCATCTCACCGATGATAGTCTCAAAATCCGAATACACAGGCTCCATGTCCCTGAGCTTTGTTCTAATCCGGAGGGTACCTATATGAAGATTGACTGTGGTGACAAGATGTCCGACATCAAACAGGGTTATCTGGCTGGAACCGCCTCCTATATCCACAAAGGCCGTTCCGGTCTGAATGTATTTCTCAAAACCGCTTTTCAGGGCGGCACCTTTATACTCAAGAAATCTCTGCTCGGAATTGCTCAGGACAGATATCCTGATGCCGGTCCTGCGCTCTATCTGGTCAAGCACGGCTCCGGTATTTTCGATCTCTCTGAATGCCGATGTTCCGTATGCAAGGTAGTCCAGGCATCTGTAGGTCTCCATTGCCCTTCTGAAGCCCTTGAGGATCTCGCAGAGCTCGTCCATCTTATCCCGGCTTATCATATGGTCATGGAAGGTATCGTTTCCTATGTCGATACGATGCCGGATACAGTCGATCTCCCTGATCCCTGCCTTGCCGCCGAATTCGAATATCTTCATGCAAAGTTCGTATGAACCTACATCTATAGCAGCAAATAATTTTTTCATGTAACCCCCATTACATTATCAGAATATATAAGTCTTTTCGTTTTTTTGCTTACTCCGTGCTGTCACGCGAAATGATGTGGTCTATAAACTGGCTTGCGGTCCTGCCTGACAAGCCTCCATGTTCTATCTCCCATTGATTTGCCTGCAGCAAAAGCTTTTCCTCCGGGATATCCAGTGAATGCCTTCCGGCAAGCTCAGTCACGATATGCCTGTATTCCTTTGGCGTGGGTTTGCCGTAGTATATGGTCATTCCGAATCTGTGATAAAGTGACAGCTTCTCTTCTACAGTGTCGCTTTCATGGATGTCATCATTCTCTCCCCTGTCAAGCTTATCCTTAAAGCCTTCATGAATGAGATGCCGTCTGTTTGACGTTGCGTAAATCAGCACATTTTCCGGCTTCTTTTCAAGACCGCCCTCTATTATGGCTTTAAGGTACTTGTATTCCGTCTCCCTGTCCTCAAAGGAAAGATCATCCATGTAGATGATGAATCTGTAGTTTCTTTCCTTGAGTCCGGCCATAATATCATTCAGGAACCTGAACTGATGCTTGTAGAGCTCGATAATGCGAAGACCGTTTTCATAGTAACGGTTCATTATCCCTTTTATGGAGGATGACTTACCGGTCCCGGAGTCACCGTACAGGAGGCAGTTATTGGCGGGAAGTCCCTTAAGGAAAGCCTCGGTATTATCGGTAAGCTTCTTTTTCTGCAGCTCATAGCCGACCAGATCTTCAAGACTTATATGTGCCACTCTTTTTATCGGCTCTATCGTAAAGCTGTTTTCCGTGAGACTTTCGTGTATCCTGAAGGCCTTATGGAGACCGAACAGTCCTACCCCGTAATCCTTGTAAAAGGCCTCGATATGCATCTTCATGTCGGCCGGACTCCCTGATACGGACAGACTGGCGGAAAGCTCGGTTATCCTGTCTCTGATACGGCGGTTGAACATCTTTCCTTCATCTTCCATCCGGAAGGACTTGAGAGGAGCAAAGCATTCTATCTTGTATTTATTATCTATATTTTCCAGATCATAATAGAACATCTGGTAAAAAATGCCCATGTCATGGAGAGCGATCTCATTTATCGTTCCCTCTGCATGTCCTCTTATCTCGCATGCCCGGCTGTAGGCGTTCTCGTTGTTTGCCAGCAGATAGGTCAGGAACATGTGCCAGAGATTTCCGTTAAATCCCATTTCCATGGAAAGGGTTACGAGCCTTCCGGCCGCATCATAAGCCAAGGCCATACTGCCCTCTTCGTCAAAAAGGGTAATAAGGTCGTCAAGAAGCCGCTGCGCTTTGAAATTTCTGTATAGTATCAATTCTTCTGAGATCATCAGGATAATTATAATACAAATGAGTAAAAAATATAAGGGATTAACAAAAGGCGCGTACAATCCATGCTGTACACGCCCTTAGTCCGTTCAGGTTGTTTTTTTAACTTTCTGAGGATGAGCCGCCGTCATCAGAGCTGCCGCTGTCATCACTGCCTCCGTCATCGCTGCCTCCGTCATCGGAAGATCCGGAATCTCCGCCGTCTCCACCTCCGCTGTCTCCGGAGCCGATATCTCCGCCTGAGTCTTCGCTCCCTCCGTCTGAGATCACCGTACCTGATTCGTCCCCGGGACCGGGTGTGACATACTCGGTAGTGATATCACTGCCGGTTTCCGTATTATTCATGCTCCCGTCTCCCATGGATACAGCCTCGCCTGTGAGGGGATTGGTGATGATCCCGGATGGGATATCAAGCCCGGGAACCTCAGCCGGCTCCGTAAAGAGACTGCTTTCCGGTGCTGCGTCAGGCTTGGCACCTTCCAAAGCCAAAGCTGCCGCGTCATATAAGGCCTTTGCATCCGCTTCGGGATCTCCGGTCAGAGGAACCCCTGAAAGATCTATCTGTCCGGTAAGCATGGCTTCATTGATCATCTCTGGCGTCAATGCATCTTCCGTTGTTTCATCCGGTGCCGGTGCGGCGGCAGATCCGGTGCCGGAACCGCTGCTTCCCTTTTCATCGGATGACTTGGAAGGGTCGGGAGTACTGTAATATGTCTGTGCAGTGACTGTCCTTGAGGCATGAACGTCGATACCGTCGGTTAC
>CACZRA010000272.1 GCA_902783395.1 uncultured Lachnospiraceae bacterium | reverse complement strand
TAGCCCGCTACGCCTGCGTTTTTGAAAACGCACTCTCAGGCAAGCATTCTGCGCATTAGTCCAGTTATTTTTCGAACGCTATACTAGAGAAACGGGCGGGGACAGGTATGTACCCCCGACACAGGCAGGAGATTATCATGAAGAAGAGAATTATACTGATCGGTTGTATTTTGCTTATATTTTTGGCAGGGTGCGGTGCTGAAAGTGAAAATAAGATCGAGGTTCAAACAGAAGCGGCCCCGGCCGTTGAGATCATGCAGGTTGTCCCCGAGGAAGAAACTGTCCCTGAAGAGCCGGCCGGATCTGAAGAAGCGTCTGAAACGGTGACTGAATCTGAACCTGCAAGAAAAGACGGTGAGCGTTTTGAGGATGTCATCATGCTTGAAGGTATGGAAGAACCCGTTAAATATGAGCACGCAAGGAACGATGTGATCGGCGTAGAGCTTGACTATGAATATGAGACTTTGGCACGAAACAGTGAATCTGATAAAGAGAGATTCATCAGTATCTACGATGATGCCGATAACCCAGAGAACTACCTTGAGGTGACATACAGGCCCGAAAATATCGATACAGTTACAGCCTCTATCAGCGAGGAGCTTTCAAAGGAGTATGAGATCCAAACAGATCAGTACGAGCTTGACAAGGCAGGCGGCTGTACGAGGATCTATGCGTCAGCCGGCGCGGATGGTGCCGTGATGCCGGAGCTGCTTCAGACGGTGTATATCATTCCTTCAGGAGACGGAACTGTGGTTGCCGCTGCACACTATACCATTGAAAGCGCAGAGGGCTTCGGGCATCGTTTTGATTATATGGTGAATACTCTGGCCTGTTTCTGATGACTATCAATAAGCTGCTTATTTTTTCTCAAGCATGGAGAGGATGAGATCTACCATCTCACCGACATTTGCAAGCTTTCCGACTTCCTTTATATTAAATTTAAGTCCGAATTTTTTCTCCATGGCAATGACCAGATTGATATGCTCTATCGAATCCCAGTCCTCGATGTCGGATGAATTTGTCTCATCTGCTACAACAAGCTCATCATCATCAAAATTATCCCTGAATATTTTTCTGACTTCTTCAAATACTTCGTCTCTTGTCATTGGTCCACTCCATCTTATCGCAGGTGTTTTCTACACTTTATACATAGTTTTGAATGCTGTCAAGGTTGGTAAAATAAAATGGAATTGAGTATAATACTATACATGAAACCGTTTTGGGAGGCTGAATGAACGAAGGACAGAAAATGTATGATATCTGCAGGGAGATATTTCCGCTGAACCGCAGTATAACGGGAAATGCGGTCAGGGAGACATTCCGTATCCTGCAGGACCATATCCCGGATATCAGATTTGAGATGCATGAAGTAGAAAGCGGCACCAAGGTATGTGACTGGACGATCCCCGATGAGTGGAACTGTGAAGAAGCATATCTTGAGGGTCCAGACGGAGAGATAATAGTTGACATGAAGGATTCAAATCTTCATGTGCTCGGTTATTCACTGCCGACGGATATCACACTTCCACTTGAAGAGATGAAAGAACATCTATACTATCTTAAAGAGCAGCCCGATGTTTTTCCATATGTAACAAGCTATTATTCTCCGAGATGGGGCTTCTCAATGACCTACAGACAGTTTGAGAAGCTGAAGCCCGGGAACTACCATGCTGTGATACGTTCCACGCTTGAACCGGGATCCCTGACCTATGGTGAGATTTTTATCCCGGGAGAGACAGCGGAAGAGATATTCTTTTCTTCCTATACCTGTCATCCGTCAATGGCTGATAATGAATGCAGCGGACCTTCGCTTATCGTGGGGCTTGCGGAATATATAGCAGGTATGCCGAAAAGACGTTATTCATACAGGCTTGTACTGGCGCCGGAAACAATAGGAGCCCTTACTTATATAGACAGAAATCTGGACCATCTGCAGAAGCATGTTAAGGCTGCTTTCAACCTGACCTGTGTGGGAGATGACCGCACATACAGCATTGTTCATTCAAGATATGCCGATACCTATGCGGACAGGGTGCTTACAAATGTGCTCTCACATCATGCCCCGGATTTTGACAGCTATCCTTATATCAAAAGAGGCTCCGACGAAAGGCAGTATCAGGCTCCGGGAGTTGATATCCCCATGGTATGCTTCTGCCGGAGTAAGTATCACATCTATCCTGAATATCATACAAGTGCGGATGATCTGGATCTTATCTCGCCTGAGGGACTGCAGGGATCATATGATGTGATGGTCAAGTGTATCGAGCTTATCGAACATAACAGAAAATACCATACAACTACTCTCGGTGAGCCTCAGCTTGGAAAACGCGGACTGGTGCCCACAATGTCAAGCAAGGAGACATACCAGCAGACTCTTGCATTGAAGGATCTGATAGCATATGCAGACGGAAAAAATGATCTGATAGAGATATCGGAGCTTATAGAGCAGCCGGTAGATCTGCTGATACCTCTTGTAGATAAGCTTTTGGAATGCGGTCTTTTTGAGACAGCCGGAGAATAAAAAATATGAACCATTATACATATGATGAGATCTTTATCGGACAAAAAGAAAGCTTTGAGGTCTGTATTTCAGGAGAAATGCTGGACAGTTTTTGTGGTATTACCGGAGATCTGAACCCTTTGCACTCAGATGCCGGATACGCAAGAGCAGAGGGATATGAGAACAGGGTTGCCTACGGAATGATCACAGCTTCTTTCATGTCAACACTTGCGGGCGTTTATATTCCGGGGGAAAGATCTCTCATAAAGGAGGTTAAGATCAAATTCGCCAAGCCGGTATATCCGGGAGACAGGCTGGTCATAGAGGGTGAGGTTACTGATAAAAATGACACCTTTAAGATGATAGTCCTGAAGGTAACAATGAGAAACGGAAAAGGGGAAAAGGTGTTAAGAGGGAGCATGGACATAATGATACGACGGGACGATCAGTCGGAAGCAGGATAATATTAAAAAAGGGGGCAAAGTATGGACAAGGAACTTGAGAAGAAGGTTGAACAGCTGCAGGAAATGATCAACGGCTCCGATAATATTGTTTTTTTCGGAGGTGCGGGAGTATCAACGGAATCGGGGATACCTGATTTCAGAAGCCAGGACGGATTATATAATCAGAAATATGATTATCCGCCTGAGACGATCCTTTCACACAGTTTTTTTATGAGAAATCCTTCGGAGTTTTACAGATTCTATAAAGAGAAAATACTGCTGACAGGCAGTGATATGAATCCGGAACCCAATAAGGCTCATTTGAAGCTCGCAGAGCTTGAGAAGGCAGGCAAGCTGAAAGCGGTGATCACCCAGAATATAGACGATCTGCATCACAGAGCCGGTTCAAAGACGATCTACGAGCTTCACGGTACCGTCACAAGGAACTACTGTATGGACTGTGATAAGGAATTTGATACTGACTATATCAAAAATTCCGATGATGTACCGAAATGTGATGCCTGCGGCGGCATAGTAAAGCCGGATGTCGTACTTTATGAAGAAGGACTTGACATGTACACGATGGAGCAGTCGATAAAGGCGATAAAGGATGCTGACATGCTGATAATCGGAGGAACCTCCCTCGTAGTATATCCGGCAGCAGGACTCATAGATTATTACCGCGGACACAAGCTGGTGCTTATCAATAAGGGAACGACCGGAAGGGAGGCCGGAGCTGATCTTGTGATAAACGGACCGATAGGTGAGGTTCTCGGAGCGATAAATGTCTGAAACGTATTAACCTTTTTTAGGAAAAAGCCGATATAAAAAAAGAAGGAACAGTTGGATGCGCAGGGAGAGCATATAGCGCAGGCTGTTCCTTTTATTTTAAATATATTACTTGAAAGGGGGCGATCACAATAAAGATCCTAAACTCAAACATAGGAATGGAATCC
>CACZRA010000271.1 GCA_902783395.1 uncultured Lachnospiraceae bacterium | reverse complement strand
TTTCCCACCAGCTTCTAAAGCCGGTGTTCCCTTCTTGTATCTGTCCAATGATGCTGAAACATTTGATCCCAGACCAAATGGCGTATCTAATGATGTATACTCACCTTTTTCCCACCAATTCAAAAATTTTGACATTATATCATCATACAAAATTTCACCATTATTCTTGACTATAGAATCCATAGATGCGATTAACATTGAAGTATCATCGCTCCAGGCTCCAGAAGGTATTATATTTCCCCATCTGCTGTCAAATGGTACGCCAGTATCTTTTCCAATCATTCCTCCCAGCTCATAATTCCTGATTTCTGATCTTGAAACAAATTCATATGGTACTCCATAGGCATCTCCAACAGCGAACCCGATCAAAGCATCTTGAACTACACTGTTGTTATAGTCCGGAATATAATCTCCTAATGTCTTATCTCCTTCAACTGGATGGACACTAATGCCTCTTGCCTCAAAGTAGCCTGAATTGACGGAATCGATCAATATCTTTCCTGTTTTATCTACAGCAGAAAATATTTTTACACCGTCGTCATTTTCGCCGGTTTCAACGACACAAAGATCTTCTCCTATAGTTCCTTTTACATGAGATTTTTTATTAATATGACAATGCATTGCATGCTCCTCGGTAAAATAAACGTTTTTCAGACAGCTGATAATATCTAAATCAGCTTATTCCCCTACACACTGTCTGTAGTACTGATCTTCGATTTCTTTTAACTGTCTTAATTGATCATCCAGAACATCATGCTTTCTGACTTCTTCCCTTACAATATTCTGCTGCACGGGGAATGCAAGAAAATAGTCCAGACGAACACTTGATACTACTTTTTCTCCACGGCGCAAATCCCCATCATTTTTCATGATAATTACTCTCTCAAGGTTTTCATCTTCCCAACCATGTTCAATGAGGTCCTTAATCTTTGACCTTACAGAGTTTATCGTCAATTTATCCAGTACACTTCTGCCCTGTGGATTCGTGGTTATAAAATCATCTAACGAATAACTCTTTTCATCGATTGATTTGGATACTTTGATCAGCCATCGTTCATCCCCCCACGTATCCATCCCGATAATCCCAAGCTCACACGCCCTCTCATACAGGCGAATCTTTTCATCCGCATTTTCTGTCATCCCTGTGTCAACAGAATACGGCACCGGTTCAGGCAGGAAACTGCCCCAATCCTTATCTCCCGTGCCATCATTACCTCTCCCGGTCTTCGCATACAGGTGAACTCCTGCTCCTCTATTTCTTCTGCCTATATCATAATCTGCCTTTAGAAAGTCAACGCCTTTATAAGCATAGAAGGGAATACCGCTGAATAATCTCATCATAGATATCCGGTCTTTCAGTGCAGTCTTCCTGACCACACAGCTAGGCGAAGTATGTACCCTAAAGGTATCAGCAGCCTCACATACATAAGGCTCAGATGCCGGCACAGAGAGGGTCGCCAACTGGAAAGTATCTGTATCTATACTGAAATAAGGAGCGCACCAGAACGTGGCTTCTGCATTATTGAATAACGGGGATATAATCTCTCTCTCAATTATGTTAACCAACATTGGAGGAGCTATCGCCACTGGAAATTTGAATTTAAGACAATCCAGAAGAGAGATATCCATCTGCGGGGCAAAAGTCCTTATCATAAACCTGCTTATAAATGCAGTTATGCGATCCGAGTCTTTGTTGATCCATTCATGATATTCTTTCCTGATCTCCCAGAGGAAATTCCCGACAATTGACTGGGGTGTCAAATCTTTGATTGTCTCATCAAGCCTTTCCTGAATGTCCCTAAGACTCGGAATCTGCCAGGAGCAGCATGCAGCCTGCCTTGTCTCAAACAGCCTGAGGAAGTATTTATCCTCGTCAAAGGTTTCCTTGAGATTATCGAGCATTTCAATCATCGGGACAAAATATGTCTGGTTCAGCTGGTCAAGCTGCAGTTTGAGTGTTTTCATTACTGAAATAGCACTTTCAAGTTCCCTGATGCGGTTGATTGTGATAATATAATCCTCCACTGTCATCTTGTAACGACTGTACGCAGAGCCCTCGTTGTAGAAACGGGATTTAATGTAATCCGCACTTGCCTGTACAAT
>CACZRA010000270.1 GCA_902783395.1 uncultured Lachnospiraceae bacterium | reverse complement strand
CAGATCAAAGATCTCTTCCTTCTGGATCTTTATCATAACCCCGATATCCTTTCCCAGCCTGTCAAGCTCGGATGAGATCTCGTCAAAGTGTTTTTTCTTTCCTGTCAGATCGGTGATCATCATCATATTGAAATATCCGCTGACTATGGTATGACTGATATCAAGTATATTGATATTATTGTCCGCCAGGTATGTGCAGACCTTCGCGATTATTCCCACTGCGTCATGACCCACCACCGTGATTATGGCTTTCTGTCTGTTCTCGTTCATTCCCTTTCGTCCTTTACTGTTTTTTCTGCCTTATGATAGTCACTGCTTTTTCCAGCACCTCGATAAAGCTCTCCCTGCTCTCCCCGCCGTATTCGCCGTCCACGGTCCATGTAACCTCCGACTCGGATCTGAAGGTCACACGGCTCACCAGCCTTGATGAAATATACGGATTATCCGCTGTTCCTGTCGCGAGTGAAGCAAGTATGGCACTCAGTTCACTCAGTTTTTTCGGCGCATGTATAAGGAGCAGCTCCATTTTTCCGTCGTTCAGCTTCATACCGGCTCTTCCCAGAAGCTTCACGCCTCCCACGGAAACTGAATTGCAGACCGCCCCGAAGACATACTCCCCCTCCTCTTCTCCTCCGTCATACTCTATCTTCATCCTGCAGCTGTAGTTTATATTCTGAGGAAGCTTTGAGACCGCGTTTACCACATAGGCAGCGTACCCCAGCACGTTTTTCAGTGTCTGGTCCGTATCATAGCTGATCTCCGAGAAGGCGCCGAAGGCCGCCACATAGTTGAAGTATCTGTCATTAAGCCGGCCCACATCATAGGAAAAAGGACGTCCGTTTATCGCAGTATCGACCGCTGCCTCTCTCGTTTCCGGGATGCCCAGGCATTTCGCAAAGTCATTCGTGCTGCCTGACGGAATATAGGCCAGCAAAGGCTTCCTGTCTGTCTTCATCTGTACGATGGAGCTCATCACATGGTTCAGTGTTCCGTCCCCGCCTATACACATTATGGTATCAACATCTTCGCCATGCTTTTCTATTATGTTTTCTGAAGTAAGCTCCGTCCCCGGTATTATCGGATAGACCACGGGCTCGTAGCCCTTCATCGCGAAGCCTGAGATTATCTCAAAGGTATCATCCTGTGCCCTGCCGGTCCCGGCAGTATTGTTTATTAAAATAAGAACCTTCTTCTCCTTAGTCATCCCGCAAGCACCTCAAAGCAATCCGTTCTGAAATCCCTGTGCGCGACACACACCGGGAAATCCCCCCATCTGTAATCATCATCCGACATCGTGACCTCAAGCCTTACGGTCTCGTAAGCAAGCTCCTCCATATTGTTATCCTTTGAAAGATGTCCCAGAACTACCTGCTGAAGTCTGTCGGAAATAAGCTCTGTAAGAAGTTTCCCGCAATGATCGTTTGACAGATGTCCCTTCTCCCCAAGGATACGCCGCTTTAAAGAGTATGGATACGGCCCGGCCTCGAGCATATGCACATCATGATTTGCTTCCAGCATCAGAAGGTCGCTGTCACTCATACACTCCACTATATGCTCGTCATATACTCCGAGATCTGTGGCAACGGATACCCGGGTTCCATTATTCTCCAGACGGTAGGCAACAGGCTCCGCCGCGTCATGTGATACCGGTATGGGAAGTATCCGGAAATCTCCTATACAGAATTCATCATCGCCTCTGATCACATGGAAGAGATGATCCGGTATGTTAAGCCTTGTATTATCCCGGATCGCATCTATTGTCCCACCTGTAGCATACACGGGTATCCCGTATCTCTTCGCTATGACACCGAGCCCCCCGATATGGTCTGTGTGTTCATGTGTGATAAGCACACCCGTGACATCGGCAGTGGTAAGGTCAAGGTCATTAAGCCCCGCCTCTATCCTCTTACCCGATATCCCGGCGTCAATGATAAGATGTGTCTCATCATCCCCCGCATATGTACAGTTTCCCGAACTGCCGCTTGCTATATTGCAGAATCTCATGTCATTTCTCCCAGTAAATATCCAGCCTGTCACCGTCCTTTATACGCTCGGAGTACTCGGCTCTCATCCCGTTCTTTTTTGTTATGACCATTTTGCCGTGAGGCCTTGTAAGGTCAAATTCAATATGATCGAAGACATCAACGAACACATAACTCGTCTTGCCCGAAAGAGTAACGATCTTATCGTTTACTATTACGTTTATAACATTTTCATCTTTCGGCGGTTCGGTTTTTACGGGTTCCGGCTTTGCGGGTTCCGTTTTCACCGCTTCTGTCTTCGCAGGTTCTGTTTTCTCCAGCTCTGTTTTCTCCGGTTCTGTTTTCACCGGTTCTGTCTTCGCAGGCTCCGCTTCCGCAGGTTCCGTCTTCACGGGCTCCGTTTTAACAGCTTCTTCCTGAGCCGGGGACTCCGGGGACTCTTCCTGCTGCTCCTCTTCGTCCTCCTCATAATCCTCATCATCCTCGGGGATCTCTTCATAGTGGGGCGAATCATCAATCAGAAACTCCACGGTGAAGTTTTCATACACCTTTGTATTGTTATCAGCGGGCGCATTATTAATCAGTATACCGCTGTCCTTTTCGACCTTTACGTCAAGGAAGCTTAAGAGCTGCTCTACGGTCACGTAATTACGCATGACTATCTCGTCGCCGTCATTCACATCATAGTACCCGCTCTGAAGCTCTCCGTTCACCTCGGCATATTTCGGTATATGCACCTCATCACCGTTAAAGATTATCTTGATGGAGTCCGTATATTCGGGAAGCTCTTCTATGGAAATATGCGCGGGAGCGCCTGCCGTCGAGGGCGTGACCTCTATGGAATCCCCCGCCTTTATCGGTGTGTTTAACGAAGCCTCATCCCCGTTAAGTGATATCTGTGCTCCTTCTCCGGTCTCTCCTCTGGCAACCCGTTTTTCTCCGTTTATCGTATATGCGATCTCCGCTCCGCGCTTCGGAAAGAGATCCGCATTTGCATATCCTGCCTGCACGGCTGCATCCATGACCTTAAGCTTGTCATTGTCATAGAGCTTATACT
>CACZRA010000269.1 GCA_902783395.1 uncultured Lachnospiraceae bacterium | reverse complement strand
TTCTTTCTTTTGAAAATTAATTGTATTATTATAGCACATGAAAAAAGCTAATTACAACGGGGTAGATCAAATGATATCTGACGAGATAAGAGAGCAGCAAAAAAAGCTTAAGGATATGAACTTAAAAGAAAAAGCGGGATATATCATCTACTATTACAAGTGGCATATCCTCATAGTCCTTGTCATCCTTTCCGTGGCTGCCTCCTTCATACACAATCTGGCCACAAAAAAGGAGAATGTATTCTTTCTTGAGGTATTAAATTCAAACGTACCGCTGGACGGCAGCGGAGACCTGATCGAACCATATCTGGAAAAAGCAGAGGATTTCGACCCCCAAAAGCAGCAGATGACAGCAGATTACTGCTTCATAGATGTAAACGGCGGAGACTACATGAGTATGGCTACAGATCAGAAGGTCACCGCCATGCTCACGGTCGGTTCCATAGATGCCATGATCGCTCCTCCGGCGGTGATCGAAAAATATAAGGCTACGGAATGCTTCACCGATATGAGGGAGGTGCTGCCGCAAGACCTCAGAAATCGTCTGGAGGAAGCCGGAATAGAGTTTTATTATTCAAAAATAACAGATGTTAACACAAATACGGTAACAGATGTGCCTATAGGGGTGATAATAGCAGATACACCTGTTATAAAATCAGGTTTCACCGATAATAACGGTATCGATCATAAATACTACGATGATGCCTCGGGGACCTTCCCGGTATATACGGTCATGTATAATTCAGCCAATATGAAAAGAGCTGTCGACTTCCTCGATCATCTTCTGGAAGGCAGGTAAAATCTTTGTTTACATAACTTATTTCTCTAGTTTACATAATTCTGCTATTAGTTTACATAACACATTGTAATCCCCTGTACACCCCGTAAATACGGTCTTTTATTATTTCAGATCACCTCTATAGCTTCCTCTGCCGTATCCACCTCGATCACCTCTATACCCTTTATGCCTTCGGCGTTCTTGTGATTTGCTTTCGGTATGATGACCCGGGAAAATCCCAGCTTTTTCGCCTCGTTTATCCTCTTGTCGCACATGCTGACCGCTCTGACCTCTCCTCCCAGTCCCACTTCTCCGAAAGCCACTGTCTTTTCATCTATGGGAACATTTCTGAACGATGAAACAACAGCCAGTACCAGAGCCAGGTCTGTTGCAGGTTCGTTAACCCTCAGCCCTCCCGCTATATTCACATAGGCATCGGACTGTCCCAGCCTCATCCCCACCCTTTTTTCAAGCACAGCCATCAAAAGGTTCAGCCTGTTGAGATCCATTCCCGTTGCCTGACGCCTGGGGAGACCGAAGCTTGTATCGCACACCAGAGCCTGGATCTCGATGAGCAGAGGCCTGGTCCCCTCCATTATGCAGGTGACCACATTTCCGCTGCTCTTTACCGCTCTTCCCGAAAGCATGTATTCGGACGGATTTGAAACCTGCCTGAGACCGTCGGCATACATCTCAAATACACCTATCTCGTCAGTTGAGCCGAACCTGTTCTTCACGGCACGCAAAAGCCTGTAGCTTCCCCGGATATCACCCTCAAAGTAAAGGACCGTGTCAACCATGTGCTCTAAAACCTTCGGACCCGCAACGGCACCCTCCTTTGTCACGTGTCCGACGATGAACACCGTGATATCAAGCTGCTTAGCGATCCGCATGAGTACCCCGGTAGACTCCCTCACCTGGGAAACGGAGCCTGCGGATGAGGTCACGTTTCCGTTTATCATCGTCTGTATCGAATCTATAACCACGATCTCGGGGTTTTCCTTTTCGATCAGAGTCGTGATGACATCCAGATCCGTATCGCACAGGATCTTCAGCTCCTTTCCGAATTCTCCGAGCCTTACGGCTCTCATCTTTATCTGGGAAGCAGACTCCTCTCCGGAAACATACATCAGTTTATGCCCCCTGATGCTCAGGTTCCTGCAAAGCTGGAGCAGAAGCGTGGACTTTCCTATACCCGGATCTCCTCCCACGAGCACCAGCGATCCCTTCACTATCCCGCTGCCCAGAACCCTGTCCAGCTCTTCTATATCCGAGGACAGCCTCTGCCTTTCATCGTTTTCTATCTCGTCCAGGGTTACGGGCTTTGATCTT
>CACZRA010000268.1 GCA_902783395.1 uncultured Lachnospiraceae bacterium | reverse complement strand
CTCCTGCCAGTCTGCTGACGTTGCCCCCTGTATCCCTTACGGTCTCATGAAGATACATAAATCCTCCGCACTCGGCAAGGCTCGGTATCCCCCTGTCCACCGCATTTTTCACTGAAGACAGCATGGATATGTTCAGGCTGAGTTCCTCAAGATGGTTTTCGGGATATCCTCCGCCGAGCAGTATACCGTTCGTTCCTTCCGGAAGCTCCCTATCCTTAAGCGGTGAGAAAAACCTGATCTCTACACCGCGTCTTTCAAAAGCCTCCAGATTATCCCTGTAATAAAAACAGAAGGCCTCATCATACGCGACCGCAAGAATCAGACCGGAACCGGATTCCGGATCCTTACCTGTATCCGGGGAAATATCCTTTACGCAAAGCTTCGGAGCACTTTCCATTATCGAAAGGATCCCGTTGATATCCACATTCCCTTCAAGAAGAGAAGCTGCCTTAAGTATCTTCTCTTTTATATCATAGATCTCACCGGGGAGCATCAGTCCCAGATGCCTGCTTTCGATGCCAAGCTCACCGACCTTCGGAAAGGATCCCAAAAGCTTTACATCCTCTCTCATTCCGTTGATCTCTTTTTCAAAAACAGGCCTGAGCCTGCTGCAGAACTCCACGCTCATCCTGTTAAATATGACTCCCTTTATCAGATGATGAGAGTCGTCTGCGATGATCCCCTTGATCAATGAGATAACGGTCCTTCCGGCTCCCGATGCGTCAACTGTCAGTATGACCGGAGTATCCGTAGCTTCCGCAATATCATAGGCCGAGCCCTCTGTCCCGCCGGGAGACATCCCGTCATAGAGCCCCATCACTCCTTCTATTACGGCGTATCTGCTCTGGCAGCCTGAGAGTATATCCCGTACGCCTTCCCTTCCCGAAAAATACGTATCGAGATTTCTGCTGTCTGTTCCCAGGATCCTTTTATGAAACAGCGGATCGATATAATCAGGGCCGCATTTAAAAGCAGCGCTGTCCAGGCCTCTTTTATTAAGCAGCTCCAGCAGGGCACAGGTTATCATTGTCTTTCCGCTGCCGCTTCCGGGGGCGGCAAGCATCACTCTGTTAAGGCCTTTTTCATCCATTATAACCGTCCTGTTTCAAACAGTAAAAGAAAAGATAAATACAGGATCCATGGCCCTGAGCATATGATAAGAACCTGTGTGCCTTATATCACTCACCGATATCATTACCGCATCCTCTTTTTCAGGTTCATATTTCCTTATTATCTTTC
The DNA here is from genome assembly GCA_902783395.1 of uncultured Lachnospiraceae bacterium. Taxonomy (GTDB): domain Bacteria; phylum Bacillota; class Clostridia; order Lachnospirales; family Lachnospiraceae; genus NK4A144. The sequence continues at coordinate 3,204 of CACZRA010000268.1, read as the reverse complement.
TTACCTCCTCCATGGTTTCAAGACTGACCGCATTGATCACATATCTTATCCCTTTTCCCTTTGCATGCAGGATATCCATGATCTCATGCAGCCTTCCTCCGCTGCCTCCGATAAATACGCAGTCCGGCTTTCGCATGCCGGGAAGCACAGATACGGCTTCGCCCTCAATGATATTTATGTTTGCGAGTCCGGATCTTTCCGCATTCTGTCTGATAAGTCCGGCCGCATCATGCTTCTTTTCTATCGTATATACCTCAATGCTCTGATGCAGCGAAGCCGCCTCTATCGCGACCGATCCGGTTCCGCCGCCGATGTCATACATAATATCTCCCTCTCTTAATCCGAGACGTATGATGCTCTCATGCCGGATGGTCTCTTTTGTCATCGGTGTTCCGTTCCTTATAAATTCATCGTCCCTTTTTATATTGATCAGCGGACGCTTTGCGGGATCGTCATTATAGATCAGGACGGAAGCTATACCGGTTTCATCATAGCTTTGCGCTTCCTCAAAGGACAGCTTTGTTATCCTTTCATGGTCATAAGAAAGATCCTTTCCTATGACCATGCTGCCCTCCATGCCATATCTTACCAGCATCCGCGAGATGAGAGGAATATCCTTCGTCCCCGACAGGAGTACAAAGACCTTGCGGTTATATCGTACCTTTTCGATCAGCCCCTTAAGATCTTTATCCGTATTCCTGCCGTGTATGCTGTAAAGACATGCGTCATCATAGCTCTCCCCGATCCTCGAAGCCAGCCAGGAAACGGATGAGATACCCGGGATCACTTTTATCTTCACACCGCTTCGCCACTCCTTAAGAGCCTTTTGCAATCCTCCGGCTCCGCTGTAAAATCCGCTATCTCCCGAGAATACGACCGCTGCTTTTTTTATATTCTCCTTCTCCAGTACGGGTATTATTTCAGAAGCTGAATACATTTCAAATTTACGCATGCAGCTTATATTCATCAGAAGCCTTTTCGCTCCGAACACCGCATCACAGTCACTGAGAATACGTGCTGCCTCAGCGGTCATACAGCCTGTATCACCCATACCGATCCCGACCAGTGAGATCTCCGGAGCATCCAAAGCGGTACCGGCCTCCTTCCCCGTTATGATACTGTATGCTTCCGGGACACTTACTCCCTGCTCCTCATAAGGTCTGGCGATCACATGGAGCTTTATGCCGCTTCCGGAAGCTGCGGCAAGCTTTTCATCAAAACCGCCTGCCGTACCGCTGTCCTTCGTTACGAGATGCCTGATGTCATACTGCCTGATGACCGCCTCATTCAGCTCCCGGCTGAAGGGACCGGACATAGCTATTACGTGATCCGCCTCCACACCGTTTTCATTGCATATCCTGAGGCTTTCCACGGTCGGAAGCACTCTTACGTATGTCCTTGCCCCGGTCCCGCAGGAGACATTTCCGAAATAAGCACCAAGCTCCTTACTGCCCGTCGTAAGGAGTATGTTTCCCTCTGATGTGTCGAGAGCCTTCGCACATCCGGTCATGTCATCATATACGGATATCCCGTCCGTCCCGATGCTTCCCTTATCCCTTTTGATCCTTATATATCTGATGCCGAGCCCGTCCGCGGCACTTTTGATATTGGCAGTAACCTCCTCAGCATAGGGGTGCGTCGCATCCACGACAATACCGTCATCTTCCGCTCCTTCTCCGATAAAGAAGTCTTTTATATCATCTCTATCCATGCGTCCCGTATGGACCACGGCGTAAGGATTCTCATCCATCACTGTCCTGCCGTAACCGGTCGCTACACAGACGGTATGCCTGATCTTATCCCTCGAAAGCATATCGGACAAAAGTCTTCCTTCCGTAGTTCCGGAAAAAATGATAACTGTTCTCATAGCCTGTATCCTCTCGGTGTGATGAGCTTTCCGCCTGATATCCTTGTCTGCGAATTACCTATGAAAACCGTAACGGACATGTCCGTCCTTTCACCGGCAAGCTCTGACAGTGTACATACCTTTTTCTCACATCCGTCTCTGCCGATATTTCTTACATAGCCGCAGGCTGTATCCGGAGACAGCTTATCCATCAGGAGATCACAGGCTTTCCTCAGATGATCTGCCCTGCCCTTACTTGAAGGATTATAGATCGCGATACAGAAATCCCCTTCCGCAGCGCACAGCAGCCGTTTCTCGATCTTTTCCCAGGGAGTCAGAAGATCGCTCAGGCTTATTACGCAGAAGTCATGCGAAAGCGGAGCCCCCAGCTCTGCCGCACCGCTAAGCGCCGCCGTGACGCCGGATATGATCTCTGTATCTTCAAAGCCTTCCCGTTCGGCTGTCTCAAGAAGCGGTGATGCCATCCCGTACACTCCCGCGTCTCCGCTGCATATCAATGCGACATTCTTTCCCTCCTTCGCATATTCTATGCATCTTTCACAGCGCTCAGTTTCACCGCCCATCCCGTTTTCATAGAATTCCTTTTCCGGGAAATCCTTCCTGATAAGCTCCGTATATCCCTTATATCCGACGATGACATCACAAAGCCTTATCGTCTCCATGGCTTTTACCGTCATCATGCTGCTGTCTCCGGGTCCTATGCCCGTAACATAGATCCTTCCCATAAACCGCTCCCTTTATCCTCTCTTGGCTATGGCTATCGTCATACCGTCCTTTGCTGTTTTGCGTAATATAAGCTCCGCCCCGTTTCCGGCTCCGAGCACTGCCGCTCTTTCACATACATTATCCACACCGACGGTTTCCTCCACGAAGCCGGACGATGTAAAGCTCCCCTTTGCTTTTTTCAAAAGCTTTGCGTCAAAAGCAAGGACAGGTATCCTGTATCTGTCTCTCAGGGCCCTGACTGCAGGCTCATCCTCCTTTATATCAACAGTACAGATCGCGTAGACATCACTTATACCGATCCCTTCCTTCTTAAGTGTTTCCAGGAAAAACTCCTCTACGGCTCCATTGTCCTTATCCTTTTTCATACCAAGCCCGACCGTGTATTTCTTCGGTGAAAGAAAAAGCGTATACTCGGCATCCGTCTCATCCGCCACGATCACATCGACCTTTTCCACGGGAGGATAATCCTTTATGGAGAGGGTGATCTTTTTGTCCTCCAGAGCCTTTACGGAAACCTTCTTTATGCCCTCCCTGTTCCGTATCGTCAGTCTGTTCTCAACCGCAAAGGAATCTACAGAGAAAGCATCATTTATGTCGGTGGATGTGGTTAT
>CACZRA010000267.1 GCA_902783395.1 uncultured Lachnospiraceae bacterium | reverse complement strand
TTCCCCGCATCCAGGCTTCCGCCCTGTATAGTACCCTTGGCATAGATAAAGTATCCCTTGTTTCCGGCTATGACTCCCTCCTCCGCGGTTATGGTCCTGTCGCCTTCATACAATGCGAGATCGGGAGTCAGAAGCTGCAGTCTCGCGACCGTTATCTCATTTAAGAGCTGTATCTCCGTGATATTCTCCCTCTGCTCCGTCGGTGCGGATATTATCTTATTCATCGCGCCGCTTTCCATGACGCTGCTCATGATCTGTGTTCCCTCGGTGGGGATATATGTGCTTCCGTCTTCAGACAGGACCACTCTGTCTATATTTATCGTAGATCCGTCTATGCTGACATCCGAAATATAATAACCATTCTCCGAATACTCCTTTTTCAACGTCCCGTCACTCCCCGTTATCCTGATGGAGGACATGGGGATATATGTCAGTCCCAGCGGCGTCAGTATCTTATCGTTCGGATCTATCTGTCCCGATATCATATCCTCGCCGATGAAACCCAGCAGACGTATCTTACATCCGGGATCTGCCTTTATACTGTTCCGTACTCCGCTTGACATATCAAGCAGGGTGATCGCATCCGCATACTCGGTCGTATCATCACTTGAGCCTGCCCCCAGATTTTCTCTTGAGATAAAAGCTCCTATCCTGCTGCTTGCAGATGACGCCGTTTCATCAAAGGCTATCCCCGATGCCAGTGAATTGGCTGTTTTCCTTGCGACATCTATGGAATATATCTCTCCATCAAGATAAAGATAAAACAGTCCTGCCCTGTCCATATATGAAAGGGTTTTTATATTTGCCCCCAGCATTTCCTCCGAGCCGTTGTACGGAACCGACGCTTCCTCCTCCACAAGGTTCAGTGTGCTGTCATAATAATAAACGACAGCGCAGACCTGTCCCTCATGCTCACCCCTGTTATGTCTTCCGTACACGAGAAACCTGATGTTTCCTCCCTCATCAACAGAGAGTATCTTTATCGAGTATCCCTGATAACGAGTTCTCTCATCATCATGATCCCCATCCGTAAATGAAAATACCTTTGCTATGTGCGATCCTTCCGCTTTATACGCAAACAGATTGCCTCCCGTCACAAAAGCGATACTGCTCCCGGCATTGTTTTCCACAAGCTGGATATCCTTTTCATGAATACCGAGGATTATCTTATCATTCGCAAAGGATGACTTTCCTGCGGTGAATTCTTCATTCATTGTCCTCTCATAATCAAGGAGATACATCCTCTCATCCGAATACCTCACCCTGTAATACTCAGTCACGTCATAATCGCTGTCTATATCATCTATTCCGCAGGTTACACGGAAGGTGATCATAAAGGAGCCTATATCTCCCGATATGTCCAAAAGCCTGACCGAAGCGGTATCCTTTCTTTTAGGCTGGAGCTCTCCCCATGTCACCTGATCATAGCTTGAATGGATGTCCACATGTGCAAATGAAGAATTATCTCCCGTAGAGTTGCTCTCAAGGTACGGTGCGATCACACCGGCCGCCTCTTTATTCATGGTCACATCGGAAAAATTCGATACAAAGGTAACCATTTCGGCTGCATGCAGTGAATCATCCGAGATGACGCGCGTATAGTACCGGGCTTCCTTACCCCCGGAAATCTCAAGGACTACGCAAAGGGAATATTCGGTCTTTTCTTCTATCAGATCCTTGAGCTTTATCGTAGCATAGATATCACCGTTACGATCGGAATAATCATCTATCTTCTTATCCTCAATAAGTCTGCTCCCGTCTGTTGTCCTGACCTCGCATCTTATTTCGGATATGGTTTCGCCGTACGTCTTTATCTTTATTCCGAGAGTCCTGCCCTCTCCGAGTGGTGACAGATTCCCTCTGTATTTCGTGAGATCGGGCTGTGTCGTAAGACCGTACATGGTATTTGTCTCTGATCCGTTATACATAACAGAGACCACGGGAAGGGTTGCTTCACCCATCTTCGTGGTCATAGTGGTGTTTCCGCGGCTCATCGTTGCACTGAAAATAAAAGCTGAAATGATGAATATGCCTATAAAGCTGAATATCCTTAAAAGTGTTTCTCTCATGTCAGGTCAGTTTCCTCCCCAACACAGATCCCCTATGCCTGTCCTGCTTTATATCTGGATAATAAAGACTGGATACGGTTATTGGGATCCAGCAGATCACTTATCGAGGAATCATGATTTAAGGTATCGATGATGTAAGCCAGATATTTGCTCATATCGCACGAGATATACCAGCTTTTCTTCAAAAGCTCATCCGGCTGATAGATAAGATTCGTGGTAAGAACTCCGGTAATTGCCCCTTCCTGTACAGCTTCATCAAAGGGCTCCACCCCGTTTGAAAAGAGTCCGAAAGTGGCGGCAACATATATCCTTGATGCGTTCCTCTTTTTTAACTCCCTCGCCACCTCTATCACGCTTTCTCCCGAAGCGATCATATCATCTAGTACAAGGATATCTTTTCCTTTAACGTCAGAACCCAAAAACTCATGTGCGACTACCGGGTTTCTGCCGTCGACGATCTGTGTATAATCCCTTCTTTTATAAAACATCCCCATATCCAGGCCGAGAACATTTGCCATATAGATGGCACGTGACATACCGCCTTCATCCGGTGACACTATCATCATGTGTTCGGGCTCTATGACAAGATCCTTCACCTCTCCCAAAAGTCCCTTTATGAACTGATACGAAGGCTGTATGGTCTCGAATCCTCTTAATGGTATGGAATTCATGACTCTGGGATCGTGGGCATCAAAGGTTATTATATTGTCGACCCCCATTTTTGAAAGCTCCTGAAGGGCTATGGCACAGTCCAGCGATTCTCTCGCCGCCCTCTTGTGCTGCCTGCTCTCATATAGAAACGGCATGATGACCGTTATCCTTCTTGCCTTTCCGCCGACCGCGGCAATGATACGTTTAAGATTCTGAAAATGATCGTCCGGCGACATATGATTCTCCTCACCGAACATACTGTATGTAACACTGTAATTACAGACATCCACCAGAAGATACAGATCCATTCCGCGGACAGATTCGTTTATCATCCCCTTTCCTTCTCCGGAACCGAATCTCGGAAGTGACACATCCAAAAGGTATGAGCTTCTCATGTATCCGGAAAAAACGAGAGAATTCTTATGCTCGTTTTCCCTGTCCTCTCTCCATCCGATAAGATAATCATCTACTCTTTCGGCAAGCTCCCTGCACCCATCCAGCGCTATGACTCCCAGAGAGCCTACGGGAATGGTTTCAAGTGAGCGTTTGTCATGTGTATGAGCCACCTCAGCTAACCTCCGCTTTTTTCAGCCTTATATCATCACCGGAAAATCTGTATATCTCATAATTACCCAAAAGCCGTGAAAAAGATCTGTCCGAATACTTATCCTTAAGCTCCGCCATAGAATAATTAGTCGATATTATCGTGGAAAGCGATTTGAGATCCCTCTCGTTCATTATCTCGAAAAGCTCTGATGATACGGCAGAGCTTCCTATCTCTGTTCCCAGATCATCTATTATAAGAAGCGGGCAGTTAAACAACATATCGTATTCAGCCTCGCTTGCTCCCTGCTTTCCGAAGATATGCGCAGATAAGATATCAAAAAGCCTCACGGCACTCACATATGTGACCGCAACTCCTGTATCCATCAGCTCCTTTGCGATACAGTTCGACATAAAGCTCTTGCCGCATCCCACGCTTCCATAGAATAGCATATTTCTGTAGGTGTCGGCAAACGTTGCGACAAATGACCTTGCCGCATCATATATCTCTTTTATATTCTCAAGCTCTTCTCCTTCAAAGAAATCAAAGGAGAACGTATCAAAGTTTTCTGTCTGGAGCTTTTCATACAGCCCGCTCTTTATGTAATAATGCTCCACTATCTTCTTCATAAGACAGTGGCACTTCTTCCCGCTGATATAACCGGTATCCTTGCAATCAGGACATTCATAGCGCAGAGACAGGTATCCGTCCGGTACTCCTGCATCTATAAGGACTTTCTTTTTCTCATCATATATCCGGTTCAGCTCATGCAGCAGGGGCACTGCCTCATCCTTGCGCCCCGATGCCGCCATTATAGCTGCCTTTGCCGAGAGATCAGCCGTAAGGTCTTCCAGCTCCTTATATCTCGGAAGACGGATATGTATCTCCTGCACCCTTTTCCGCTGTGCTCTCTTGTCCTGTGCCAGCTGCCTTTCATATCCTGTCATTATTTCCCTGTAAACAGTATCCATACTCCCCCCTTATGTCCTTATATGCCTTTTTGATCTTTGTTTTTTCAACAGCTCCGCTTCAAGCTCATCAAAATCATACTGTCTTTCCAGTGCAAAATGGATCTTGCCCTGGGAACCACTGCCGGTGTTTTTTCTCCTCCCGGATTCGCTCCTTACCGTACCCGTCTGCTTTGCCGTGGAGCCGTCTGCGCCCCATACCGTGTTCAGGCCTTTTATCTCCTCTATAGTCCTCAGTCCCCCTTCGAACCAGGTTTTAAGTATCTTGTCTGTATACGGGAAGGACGGCTTCGCTATTGCCTTCATGGTACGTGAAGCGGCTTCTATGATGATATCCATTTCATACCCGTACTCTTTCTGCCATCTGTCCACATATTCTATCTCCAGATCAACAGGCTTTCTGTCTGTTATGCCAAAAGCCCTGAGCACTGCGAAACAGTCACTGCTGCCGAAGGATCTTACATGGGCTTTGGCATCCTTTATGCTTTTCACGCCTTCCTCCGCCCATCCGATAGCGGTCTGCTCTATATACTTTATGGATGTCTTTCCCTTGCCGACACAGTACTCAATAAGGTACTCCAAAAGATCTGCGGAAAATCCAAGACCGTCATATATGAAAAGCATGGTCTTCATGTCGGTGGGACTCAAAGGCCGGGACAGATACTGCTCAGTCGCAAATATAAGCTGCTTGACCTCCGCCTTGGATCCGAATTCATCCATATCAGCCGCCGTATATGACACACGCCGCTTTTTTTCCGGTGCCTTCTTTGGAAGAGATACCTCAGTTTCTTCCGCTTCGGAAGGATCGTTGAGCACTATCCCCGTTACATTTCTTTCCTCATCGAATTCCAGAGAAATGATCCCCTTTCTCGCCCAATAAAGAAGAGATCTTATGATATCGGTTTCAGTGTAGTTGAATCTGTCCGCCAGAAGAGGTACCGTTACCGGTTCATCGGCTTCTATACATCTCATCAGATACAGATATATCTTAAGCTGGGCTCCGTTTGCGTCAGCCATATATTCATCAATAAAGCAGTTCGAGACTATCGTATTTCCCGAAAAGCGATTCCCTCTAAGTACAATCCCACTCATCATTTTTCCTTGAATCACAGACTTTTTTCTGTCGTCTGACCGACAGCGAAGCGGAGTATATCACACCGCTTTGCAAAATAAAATAGCCCCCGCAGGCACGGGGGCTGAAAGTCTTATAAAGTGGAAAAAGTAGGTAAAGTGGATAGCAACGGATTTATCAAAAAAATAACCCTTGTATTTGGTTAATAAAAAGTTGTGGAAACTGTGGATTATATGTTTTTCAGCAGGTCATCTCCGATCTTTACTACATCTCCGGCTCCCATTGTTATCAACAGATCCCTGTCGACAACAGTTTTTCTGACAAAATTTTCTATCTCTTCAAAGGTCGGGAAATAATAACAATCCGTCCCCCGCTCTTCGATCCTGTTCTTCAGCACCTCTCCGCTCATACCCAGAGTATCCGTCTCCCTTGCGGGATAGATCTCCGCACATATCACATGATCTGCCATCGACAGCACATCCGCAAATTCATCCAGAAGTGCCTTCGTTCGGGTATAGGTATGGGACTGAAAGACAACCCAAAGCTCCCTGTGCGGATATTTCTTTGCCGTAGCAAGTGTAGCCTTTATCTCAGTCGGATGATGGGCATAATCATCTATTATCGTGCACCCGTTCAGCTTTCCTTTGATCTCAAATCTCCTGTCCGTACCGGTGAAATCAAGGAGCGCTTTTTTCATGATATCTTCAGGTATCCCCAGTTCATCGGCACAGGCTATCGCGGATAACGCATTCGTAACATTATGTGCTCCGTGTACCCCGAGACTTATCCTTCTCTTTTTACCCGCATGACATACATTGAAGGTATATCTTGCGAATTCATCACACTCCATATCCTCCGCATGGTAGTCCGCACTGCTGTCACTGCCGAAGGTCACGATCCTGCAGCCGAGATCTCCCGCCACCCGGTCAAAACCTTCAATATCCTTATTTATGATAAGGACACCGTCACCAGGAATATTCTGTGCATATTTATGGAAGGAACTCCTTATATCATCTATATCCTTAAAGAAATCCAGATGATCCGGCTCCACATTCAGTATTATCCCTATCTTCGGATAAAACGAATGATACGAGTTCGTATACTCACAGGCTTCCATTACGAAGTATTTTCTTCCTCCAACCCTGAAATTCCCGTCAATATCCCTCAGTATCCCGCCTATGGAAATGGTGGGATCCGCATCTGCCGCAAGCATTATTTCCGATATCATACCGGTAGTGGTGGTCTTGCCATGGGTTCCCGCCACAGCTATGGGAACATCATATCCTCTCATTACCTGTCCCAGGAAATCGGCCCTGGTCTCTACCCTGATCCCGCGCCTCTTTGCTTCCACAAGCTCCGGATTGTCCTCGTGTATTGCCGCAGTCATGACCACAACATCCGTATCCTCCGGGATGTTATCCGCTTTCTGGGGATAGCCTATGTCAGCTCCAAGCTTCTCCAGCCTTCGCGTTATGGCTGTCTCGGCGGCATCAGACCCTGAAACCTCATATCCTTCCGAAAGCAGGAGCTCCGCTATCCCGCTCATGCTTATTCCGCCTATTCCTATAAAATGAACTTTTTTCATGACCTTACCACCCGGAGGATGCTGATCCATTATCATATCAATATCCCCCCTCTCCCGTTCTGCAGTTTTTTCAGGCCGGATACCGGCCGATCGATCAGAGTACAGTATACCGGTTCCTGATCCAAAATTTGTTAATCTTGATTATAAACCAGATTTAAGATAAAATCATCTTTGTTACACTTCAACAAAAAATCCAGCTATCATTAAGGAGGGCACACTTTGGCGATGGACACCATTGAGAAGATCCGCGAGGCGGAGCTTGCATCCGACAATGCAGAAAAAGATGCTGTAGTCGAAGCTGACAGGATTGTAGCTGAGGCTGAGGATGAGGCTGCCACACTTAAGGTGAAGCTCACAAAAGAAGCAAAGGCTAAGGCCGATGCGCTTTTGCAGGAAGCCGGGGCAAAGAGCGACAGTATTTTAAAGGATGCTCAGGCTCAGGCCGAAAGTGAAGCAAAAGCACTTCGCTCTGAGGTCGGTGCAAGGAAGGATGCTGCAATAAAGCTCATCCTTGACGATCTCACAGCATAGGTTCCAAAATTTCATCAGAAATTTTGGAACCGTATTTCGCAGGATTCGAAGAATCCTGTCCGAAGGATTTTGACACATATGTCCTTGATATGTGTCAAAACGTGGTATTTCGCAGGATTCGAAGAATCCTGTCCGAAGGATTTGCGCGAACGATGAGCCGGACAGGGTATTAGGCGAATGTCGCGTAATACGGGCATGACGATTGCCCGTATGAGACACATATCTCCTTAATATGTGTCGGCATAATAATAAAAAAGGAGGTTAATATATGTCAGTTCTGCCAATGAAGCACATGGTGATCTGTGCGAAAAGGCAAGACCGTAAGGCGATACTGGAGTATCTGCAGAGGATCGGGTCGGTGGAGATCATCACTCATGATGTTGATGAGACCGACGCCGTGTTCAGCAGAATGGATGTTTCCCAGTCAGCACAGCTATTCACGAAGAACGCTGCCCAGGCAGATAAGGCTCTTGAGATCCTGGCCGCAGCCGCTCCGGAAGACGGTTCAATTCTGTCGGCATTTGAAGGCAGGACTCCGATCACGCTTGAAGAGTACGAAACCAATGCTAAGAAACGTGAAACGACGATGAAGATAGTCAACGACATTCTTCGTCTGGACAAGGAGCTTACCGAGGCCAAGGCTGATGTTCCGCGTATCACCACCCAGATAGAGGCACTCACACCATGGTCCGCTCTGGACTATCCGTTGTCCTTTACCGGCACCAAAAAGACATCCGCTTTCATCGGGACCTTCCCGGAAAAGCTTACAGAGGCCGAAATAGCGGAAAGGCTTGCTGGATATGCGCCTGATATCGAAGCTGTCGATGTGAACATCATCAATTCAGAGGATAATCTTACATCCGTCCTGATCTCTTGCCTGAAATCCGACAGAAACTCAATAGATGACGCCCTGAGGCGTATGAACTTCCAGCGTCCGCCGGTGTCCGATATGGTACCTGCAGCTCAGGTTGATGCTTACAAAAAAGAAAGAGATGCAGCGATAGAAAAGATAGATTCCACAAAGGAGAAGATTGCTTCATACGCGGACAAAAGAGATGATATAAAGTTCATATCCGATTACTTCAGGATGAGAGCCGCAAAATACGAGGTTTTAGGTACGCTGGAGCAGTCAAAGCGGATCTTTATCATCGAAGGATATGTTCCCGCAGAGAATGCGGAAACTCTAGAGGGCAACCTTGTGGGCAGATATGAGCTTGTAGTGGATATGCTCGATCCCGAGCCGGATGAGGATGTTCCCGTGCTTCTTAAGAACGGGCCCTTTGCCGCGCCGGTGGAAGGCGTCATTGAAAGCTATTCCATGCCGGGCAAGGGCGAGCTTGATCCTACGACTCCTGTGGCCTGCTTCTATTATATTCTTTTCGGTATGATGCTTTCGGACTTTGCGTACGGAGCCTTGATGTCCATAGCGACATTTGTTCTTATCAAAAAGGTAAAGAACCTGGAAACGTCGATGAAAAAGACGCTGACTATGTTCTTCTACTGCGGCATAGGCACGATGATCTCGGGAATACTGTTCGGCAGCTATTTCGGCGATGCGCCTACGGTAATTGCAAAGACCTTCTTCGGGAAGACTCTGGAAATACCAAAGCTTATCGACCCTCTTTCACAGCCCATGAAGATGCTTGTACTCTGCTTTGCGATCGGTATCATCCATCTCTTTGCAGGTCTTATTATCAATCTTTATACGGCAATAAAGACAAAGAGATATGTTGACGCTGTCTCTGATTCCATTCTTTGGATGCTGCTCGTAGGCGGTCTTCTTCTTTTCGGTCTGACGACCGATATGGTCACGGGAATGTTCGCTCTGAACAAAATATCTCCTGCTGCCGGAAATGTCGGCAAGATCATGGCTGTTATCGGAGCGGTAGGGATAATACTTATGGACGGACGCGAGTCAAAGAACTGGTTCAAGAGGACGCTTAAGGGACTTTACGGTCTGTACGGCGTGACCAGCTATCTGTCTGATCTGTTATCCTATTCAAGACTGCTGGCATTAGGCCTGGCCACATCGGTTATCTCGTCTGTTTTCAATCAGATGGGCTCCATGGTAGCGGGCACACCGGTAGTCGGCGTTATATTCTTCATACTGATATTCCTGGTAGGGCATCTGTTAAACCTTGCGATCAATGCGCTCGGTGCATATGTACATACAAACAGGCTTCAGTATGTGGAGTTTTTCAGTAAGTTTTACAGCGGAGGAGGGCGGATGTTCTCGCCTTTTTCGATAAATACAAAATATTACACTATCCGTGATAATGCGGATAATAAATAGCATAGCGTATCCGGATACCGGACGATCAAAGTATTCTCATGCGGTACGTGCAGGTTGCGTATCGCTGAACGGAATAAACTAACATACTTCATAATAAGGAGGATAATTAAATGGGTATCGCATTAGCACTTTTGGGAGCAGCATCGGCAGCACTCTTCGCGGGCATAGGCTCGGCGATCGGTGTCGGCCGTGCAGGTCAGGCAGCAGCAGGGCTTGTTACTGAGGATCCCTCTCAGTTCTCACGGGCTTTGATCCTTCAGCTTCTGCCGGGTACACAGGGTATCTACGGTCTGCTGATCGCTTTCATCGCACTTTCAAACATCGGCCTTTTAGGAGGTCAGGTTGACACGGGAATGAGTGTCGGAACGGGTCTTATGTACCTGTTTGCCTGCCTTCCCATGGCTTTCGTAGGACTTGTTTCTGCAATGCAGCAGTCAAAGGCTTCCGTAGCTTCCATCGGTCTTGTAGCAAAGAGACCCGATCAGTTCGGTAAGTCCATGATCTTCCCTGCAATGGTCGAGACATACGCAATCCTTGCCCTTCTTATCTCGATCCTCGCTATCAACGGTATTCCCCGCTGATAAAAGCAGGATGCAGGATAGAATGATATTTTTGACAACGGCATCAGGAAGAGCTGAATCCTCATGCCGGATTACGGAGGATCATAAATGGCAGGATTAGACAAGATACTTGGAAGTATCAAGGCTGAGTCCGATGAAGCCGTAGCGCAGAGAATAAACGACGCAAAGGAGAGGGCCTCGGAGATAAGGAAGGAAGCCGAGGCATCCGTGAGTGACGAATGTCGTGCGATCGAGGAGCGCGGAAAAAAGGGTGCGGAGGATACTGTAGCACGCGCCGAATCCGCTGCCTCACTCTTAAAGCGCAAGGCCATCCTTTCCGAAAAGCAGGATATCATAGCCGAAATATTTGATGAGGCCGAGCAGAAGCTCATATCCATGCCGGACGATCAGTATATTGATACTATCACAAAGATTGCTGTAAAGAACGCGCTCCCCGAAGAGGGTGAGATCATTTTTTCGGCTGCTGATAAAAAAAGGCTTCCCTCTGCCTTTGAGAAGGACCTTAACAGCAAGCTCAAAGCCGGAAAGCTGACACTCTCTTCCGAAACTATAGACACAACGGGAGGCTTTATCCTCTCCTACGGGGGCGTTGAGCAGAACTGCACGTTCAGAGCTCTTATTGACGCAGGGCGTGAACGGCTCACAGATAAGGTTTCAAAGGTACTTTTTGATAAGGCGGAGGCATAAATGACCGATAATCAATACTATTATGCGGTCGCACGTATACGTTCGAGAGAGCTGACGCTTTTGAACCAGTCCTTTATCGACCAGCTTTTAGGTGCAAGATCCATAGAAGAGGCTATGCGTCTTTTACAGGATAAGGGCTGGCATATGCCGGATGAATATGCTACCGAGTCGGACAGGGTTGAGAAAATGCTGTCAGCCGAGAAGAAGAAGACATGGGATCTCATAGGGGAACTTGTGGATGATATGTCTGTATTCGATGTTCTTCTCATAGAGAATGACTATCACAACCTTAAGGCTGCAATAAAAGAGGCTCTGACTTCCGACCGTCACCCGGCTATTTTCATTAACGGCGGCACGATAGAGCCGAGAGTCATGGAAGAGGCAGTTGAAACAAGGGATTTTTCGCCGCTGCCGGATGAGATGGAACCCGTTGCCGAAAAGGCTCTGGAGACCCTTCTCCACACCCATGACGGTCAGCTGACGGACGTGATCATTGACAAGGCTGCACTTATAGCTATAGGTGAGGCAGCGAAAAAGTCAGGTTCACCGGTACTCGAGCTCTATGCCGGACTTAAGGTAGCATCAGCCGACATTAAGATAGCAGTACGTGCGGTCAAAACAGGAAAAGACAAAAACTTCATTAAGGAAGCTCTTGCCCCCTGTGACACACTGAACACAGACAAGCTTGCGGAAGCTGCGGCTGAGGGAATGGATTCGATATATGATTACCTGACCCTTACGGAATACTCCGATGCGGTTCCCGAGCTGAAGAAATCTCCTTCGGCTTTTGAAAGATGGTGTGACAATCTCATTATAAGAAACATCAGAAGTGAGATCACACATCCCTATACGATAGGCCCTCTGGCTGCATATATCATAGCCAGGGAGAATGAGATATCTACTGTGCGCATCGTCCTCTCAGGGCTCATAAATGATCTGCCGGAGGAATCCGTCAGGGAAAGGGCAAGGGAAATGTATGTATAA
>CACZRA010000266.1 GCA_902783395.1 uncultured Lachnospiraceae bacterium | reverse complement strand
TATCGAGAATTCCCTTTGAGCTTAGTGATGCGTGGTGATTAGTTTGGACGAGCGTTGCCTCTGACCGAAGAAAACATATATTCATCCCGAGAGCGCATTTGGAGAAACTGTAAATAAGTATATGAGTGCAACTTCATCGCCGAAGGGCGACAACGCAGGCAAGGCTGCGAAGTCAGGCATATGGTACGTTATCTCAAACGTAATGATAAGGGCTGTGGGATTGATCACAGCCCCTATATATACCCGCCTTCTTACTACATCCGAGACAGGATACGCAAACAACTTCAATAACTACGTTTCCATTTTTTATGTGATAATGGGCCTCTGCCTTATCTACAGCGTCGGCAGGGCAAAGATCGATTTTCCGGGAATAAGAAAGATATCCTCCGGAGGCAGGACGGCCGGGGTAGCGGAGTTTGATTCTTATATGTCCGCGATACAGGGACTGTCGAGCATGTTCGGTGCCGCGGTCCTTGTCCTTATCATACTGTTTACGCCCGGCAGCGGCATGCTCGGCTTCAATAAGACCGTAGTCATCATTCTCTTTGCCTATCTCGTGCTTTTCCCTTCGATAGACTATATGCAGTACAAGCTCAGATTTGAGTACAGGTATAAGGAGAATATAGCCATATCCGTCTTCATCACCGTGGCAACGGTGGCGCTTTCCATCGCGCTCATCTTCCTGATGCCTGAGGATAAGGGCTTCGCAAAGATACTGGGAACCGTGATACCTTCGGTGACTATTGCCCTGGTGTGCTATATTGCGATCCTTGCGAAGGGCAGATGTATGGTTAACATAAAATATTGGATATATGCCCTTATGATCGGCCTTCCGATGATACCCCACGGGCTCGCCATGATCCTGCTCGCGCGCATCGATGTCTCGATGATCCAGAGCATGTGCGGTTATTCGGAGGTAGGGCTCTACACGTCAGGCTATACCATAGGCTCGCTGCTGATGTTCATCATGAGCGCGGTGGGAAACGCCTGGGTGCCTTTATTCAACGAGAGACTGGACAGGGGGGATACGGAGGCGATACGAAGGGACAATAAGATCCTCATGGAGGCCGGCTGCTTCATGACGCTATGCTTCATAGCGGTGGCGCCCGAGGCCGTGAAGCTTCTTTACGCGAAGCCTTACCGGGAGTCGATGTGGGTCATCGCTCCCGTAGCGCTGGGGACTTTGTGCCAGTATTTCTACACAAATTACGTTAATACGGAGATATTTTACAAGAAAACCTTTCTCATCGCGGTAAACTCATGTGTGGCCGCGGTGGTCAATATAGGGCTCAATTACATATTTATCCGTCAGTTCGGCTATATCGCCGCCGCATATACGACTCTTGCGGGCTACTTCATACTCATGATCCTGCATTACATCACGACAGTGCATGTGATCAAAAAGAAGGTCTTTGATGACAGGCTTTATTTCCTGATGCTGATGCTTACTGTTGCGGCAGGTACGGGGCTCGGGGCGCTGTACGGATCCGTCATCTTAAGGTATGTCGTGTCTGCCGCTGTTATCGCAGCCCTGACATTTGTATGGAGAAAGGATATAAAGACGTTCTTCACTATGCTGAGATCACGCCATGGAGGTTGACAGATATTTTTCAGTGCCGGGTCACGCGCTGAATTGTAACGGCTGACATTTGAGAGATTATTTCGTATATTATTTTAGACGGAGAAGTTACACAGTTACAGGAGGCAGAGAGAAATGGGCGACATGGGAAATCTCCAGATCGGGGATGTAAAGAAAAAGAAAGAGGAGCTGAACAAGACCGGCGGTATCAATACCGGCAAGGCAGTGTTCCAGACGGGGAGTGACAACACTGATATCGATAATCCCTATGCGATGTCAAACATGATGCCGATGACAAGGGTTGAGGAATTCGCCAATAACGGTCCTCTGATGGCGACACGCAAACATACGCAGAATCCGAACGATATTGCCTTCGAAAAGAAGATGCAGAGGGAGAAGGAAAGCAGGGAAGCGGCAGATGAGGTGAAGTCAAAGGAGGATTCGACACTGATAAAGGCGCAGCCTGACCTTAAGGTCTTTACCGGTGAGGTTATGGAAAAGGGCGCTTTTACCCCCAAGGCAAAAGAGGCGGCGAGACATTTCTATATGCAGCTTGAGCAGTGGGCAGGCTCCTTTGATGACGGAGGAAGCGGTTTTTACAGAGAGATGGGGATAAGCAACGTTATGGACTGTCTCTATGTGGACGGAATGAGCCTCAGGAATTACCTGAAGGAGCAGTACTGGTACAAGACTACGGGAAAGCCGGCGACTGACAATGAAGCCCTGAGAAATTATCTGGCGCTCCTGGTCGCAAGGGGAGATCATCTCATCACCCTTGTCCGTCCCAACGTAAAGGGGGATGAGGCTGAGGTCGAGTACAAGAACCTGAGCGTGGATCTTGTAAACGTCGATGAGGAGGCCGCCTCAAAGTCGAGAAAGATCAAGGAAAAGGGCGGACAGATGCGAAGCGACCTGAAAAAGCGCATAGATCCCGAGATGACGGAGCGCACGGGCATGGCCTTCCGCAAGTGCTACGGCTACGAGCAGGACGGCTTCAACCGTATAGAGGGCGCGAAAAGCGGACTCAAGGGCGCAAAGGATGAGGCCTCTGATGAATATAAAAGCTTTAACAAGAGCTTTGAGAAATACAACGGCGGACTGCAGAAGCTGGGACTGAAGCCGGGAAGGGACGATATCAACCTTCCGGTGGCGGAAAAGCTGAAGGAGAGGTGCGAGAATGCGATACATGATGCCGATGCTTTCCTGCGTTCCGGATCGAAAAACGAGGAGGCCGTGAAGGCGGTAAAGAATGCAAAGAGGGCTCTTGAAACAGATCTGGAGCTGCTGAACAGGGCCATAAGCACAAAGCTTGACGAGGAAGGCTCAAGGATGCGTCTCGAGGATCTCTTTGACAGCAAAAACCTCGAGGATCCCCGCGGGAACGACCGGGATAACGACCGGGATAATGATGACCGGGACGATGAAAACCGCCGAACCCCATGATCTTTACCGGGATTCGGCGGTTGCAGGCATAAATTTCTCCCAGTTATTGCAGGAAGCCTTAAAGGAAAGACTTAATTTAGCTTAAGAGCTGGCTGCCTTTTTGGTTCACCGGCTCATTTTTTTGCAGTGATTATCCAGGGGGCAGGCTGGTTTTCAAAGACATTCTTTGAGGTGAGCCTTGATACCGCGATCTGGATGATGTTTACATCGGTGAGATGATATCCTGCCAGTATGTCGCGGATGGAGGCCGCGGCCTTGAAATCAAGGGTATAGATCACGAACTCCATGTCAGGATTGAGCTTTGTCAGGTAGGAGAGCTCCTGCTCGAGGCTTGCTGAAACGACGAGCATGGTGGTATCGGGAACAGGCAGTCCGTCCATGGTGTCGGGCCCCACATGATCGACTATGGTTACATTCTGGAGACCGAACTGGTTCACATTCTCCTCCATCGTCTCACGGTCGCTTTCCTTGTATTCAACAGCGATGACGGTTCCCTCACCGGTCATCATGGCGGCTTCCACGGCGATGGATTCGCCGGAGATGATGCAGAGGTTCTTCTGCTCGTCTATCTGCATCTTTGAGAGCAGTACGGAGCGGATCTCGCTTCCTACGTACTTCACGGAGCCGGATGCGAATTTCTTATTGTCCATACCGAATTTCACGGTGCTTCGCGCATTCGGATTGAGCACTATCATGCCTGCGGATGCGTTGATGC
>CACZRA010000265.1 GCA_902783395.1 uncultured Lachnospiraceae bacterium | reverse complement strand
CTCAACGAAACTGTTTTCATCGAGCAGTGAGGCTATCCTTCTGCCCGCTGAGCTTGTTGTGAGATTGCTCATCTTTAAACCTCCATAAATGATATATGATATTTATACTGAAAATCCGGTCCAGTGAGCTGTATCATCCAGGCACTTCCACCGGAAAATTTCACAGTATTACAATTATAGCATAAACATCTTCTTAAAACACTACATATTTTTTTCATCATCGACAGTGGATACGAGAACCTTTCTCTTCACGGATACAGAAGAGATGATCTCGATACAGCCGAAAAGGAAAAGCATCGCGACAAGAAGTATCCTCACTACATCCTCGGTACCGGTCTTCGGCATATCATTGGCATTTGAATAATAACCGCCGGAGCCACCGGAACTCCCGTAACCTCCCATACCGCCTGAACCGTATCCTCCGTTTGAGCCGTATGTACCGTTCGCGCCGCCTGCACCGTATCCTCCGGGGCCTGCCGCTCCTGCGCCACTTCCGTTTGCTATGGTGGGAACTACGGGGAACTGACCTCCGCCGCCCCCGCCGCCGGAACCGCCCCCGCTGGAGCCGCCTCCTCCGCCTCCGCCGCTGTCATCGTCATCGTCATCATCTCCGCCGGAGCTGCCACCTCCGCCCTTACCCTTTTTCGGTGTAAAGATTATCCCGACTTCCCCGGGGAAATAGTCCGCGATACGGACCGCATATATATTCCCGATCTTGACTATCTCCGGATTATACACAACCGGAAGACCGTCACTTCCGACTCCCACCACCTCGATAGTTCCTTTGGAGGGATCCACACCGGCTGGAAGCGGCAATGTGACCTGAGCGAGTGTATAGTCCGTGTAGAGATTGCCGTCCTGGTCCACGATGGAAAGCTGATAAGAAGTAAGCGTACTGTTTGCGGAGATCGGGAACACTCCCTTTATATCATCTCCATCGCTGTCCTCGACCAGAAGAAAAACATTGGTTCCTCCGGCAGGACAGATATTGCCTGATATGACAGCGGTACCTCTCTTATTCTTTCTTTCATCGATGACGCCGAAGTTGCGTTTTGAGCTTAGAAGGCCGTCACCGGGAATATAGATGATCCCGATATCCGCAGGCATTTCCCCTTTAAATCTAAGACACTCATAGCCTTCCTCTTCTACTATTTCGTAATCATACGTCACTTCTTTATCGTCATCGGTTATGCCAACGAGCTTTATGGTACCGTACTTTGGATCCATCCCGGGCGGTATCCTCATGGTTACCTCGCAGAGGCTCCTGCCTTTGTCGATAATACCTCCTTCGTATGCTATGTAAAGCCTGAAGGGTATCATCCTGCCGGTTATGGGATACGAGTATCTGCCCCTTATCCTCCGTCCGTCTATAAAGCCGAGGAATAAGGACGAATTCTTTTTTCTCCAGGGGAAGATCCTCCCGCTTAATATCCAGCGGTCGCCTCCGTAATAGATATTGTTTACTATGGGGATCTCCTCACCTTTTGAAATGACACTGAAGTTTCCGGAAAGAGAGAGCTTTTCATAGTCCCCGTTACCTTTGACGAAGAATTCATACTCTCCTTCATCGTCAACGGATTTAGGATTCCAGTCGTAATCCGTCCCCGGCTTCAGGATATATTTTTCCCCGTCGGTCACATAAAAATCCCCTGACTCTCCATCGGCGCATGCATTCCAGGATACGGAATTCGAAGACATGTATTTGACCTGGTTTATGTACTTTATCTGCCAGCCGTTTCTGTATGTCACAAAATTACCGCTGACATTTTTACCTGAATAATCTCCTATTCCGTATACATTAAACTCATGCTCACCCAGGGTTTCGACACTTCGCGGCCAGTATTCATAATCCTTATCGGGGCGGAGTATTGTATCTCCGGATGAAACATAGAAATCACCGGATTCCTTATCAGATGATGCGATCCATTCGACAGATTCCCCCTCCATAAGCTTTCGTTGTCTGATATATCCTATCTTAAGATCATATCCGGGTGAGGGTCCTTCCCGGTATACCGTAAAGCTTCCCCCGGTTGTCTGTCCTTCAAAATCTCCCATTCCGTACACCTTGAAATCATAAGATCCGGGTTCGCTGACACTTCTCGGGCTCCAGTCATAATCCGTACCGGGGATAAGAATTGTTTCTCCTTTTGTTACATAGAAATCCCCTGTCGTGCCGTCTGATGACGCATTCCAGGATACGGAACTGCCTGTCAGAGCCTTAGTCTGATTAATATAGTTAATCTTAAGATCCTGAGATTCGCCTGCCTTAAGGACTACAACATAATCGCCCCCGCCCCATAAGTATCCTCCTTCTTTATCAGGAGTGTTATATGGAGTTATGTATAAGCAGCTGTCGCTTTCTGAACTTATTCCTCCGCTTATTTCATTTATTTCAGCTGAGCCTGCGTATTTCACATAGTGATAGAACTTCAGCTTTGGAAGATTTGCTTTAATAAAGTCATATGTAATACCATCAGATTCTGATTCACCGAAATAAAGCTTTGATTGATTGATCACTGTATCAGGATTGTCACCCGGAACAATATTGAAAGCCAATATCACGCTGTCTCCTTCATCTAAGACACTGCTGAAAACACCCTCCGGATTTCCTAAGTCACTCAAATTATATGTAATTGTTCCGCTTTCTATATCAGCAATCGCATAAACTTCTCCCTTATAAGAAAAACTGGTTTTATAGACACCGACACCACTATAAGGTTCTCTGCTATCGGCAGTCTTTGCCAGAGAAAATGTCGGATACACGGCAATAAGGAGTGCCAGTATCATAGCCGACACCCCGAGTATCCTCTTCCTTCTTCTTATTTTTCTTCCCCTTCTACTCATCTTCACATCTTCCTACGACGACAAGCCTTCCGTTTTCCTTTGAATAATCGCAGGTTGAGAGTGTAATAAGGATATCCCCGTAGGCCGGAGTAATGCCCGTATCATAAAGGGACTGCTCCTTGGCACCGGAGACATAATCATCAAACTGCTTTTCATCATCTATCCGGATATAATCATAAAAACGGAAATCGTCTGTCGTCTCATCATACACCGAAGATCTGAAAACGGCAAATATCTGAAACGTCCTTTCTTCGTAAAGGGTGGAAAACTCGATCTCGGGATGCTTCTTATAATATGACTCCTTTGCATAATTCTTAAGGCCCCCGAACATAGCTCCCGATCTCATATTATGCCCGTGAATAAGATAGTTCATCTCATAATACTGAGGATCACACCGCTTATCCAGCACAAGAAGACCGTTCACATCAACCTCCCGGTCAAAGTCATGTCCGAGATAGAAATTGTTGTCATCTGCCCTGTACATCACGGGATAATCGATCCTGGTGTCAGGGATCGTAAGCCATCCGGCAAAGTCTTCATTCTGCTCATGAAGCTCCTCAAAACGGGGCAGTATATCCTTATTTACAGGTTCTCTTTCTTCTTCCCCGGATCCCTCCGCAAGAGCATCTGTCTCCTGATCAGAGTCCGACGCGTCATCAACGACAACCATCGCGTCCTCTTCTTCCCGTACGCTCCCCCGTATTCTCTCAAGCTTTTCCCTGCTCTGGTATTCTCTTATGATAAAGCCGCAGAGGATCACCGCGCAGATCACAAACAATAAAATAAAAGTGGTCATAAGAAACCACTTTACCCTTTGCTTTTTCTTTGATACGACATAGTATGCCCTGACATTCTGCGCTGCATCGGAGCTCTTATCTGCTTCCTTAAGGTCACGTCTTTCGTTTATCTGCTTCAGGAAATCCTTGCCGACACAGCTTTCAAATACTATGCTTTTTTCCGCTATCTGGGCAAGATAAGAATCATAGATCTCATAGAGATCTCCGCCCTCGGTCTTAAGGGCGCAGATCTTCATCATGTCATTTAAAGCCGCCTGATATTCCTTTTTACTGCTGAACTTATAATCACCGACTTTGTATCTAGATGCCAAGATTCAGTTTCTCCTCGACCTCCTCCTCGGCTTCCTCACGGAATTCTTCCACATGCTCCGGAGCTATCTCCGGAAGGTCATCAAGAGAATCAACACCGAAAGCACGTAAGAAATCATCGGTAGTACCGAAAAGAAGCGGTCTTCCCGGAGCGTCAAGTCTCCCCAGCTCCTTTATCAGCCCGTATTCCACAAGCCTGTTCACCGCATGATCGGAATTTACGCCCCTGATGTTTTCCACCTGAAGCTTTGTGACGGGCTGTTTGTAGGCAACTATAGACAGAGTCTCGAGCTGAACATCCGTCAGCTGGTACTCTCTTTTATTCTTTGCGACCTTCTGCAGATAAGGATACAGCTCCGTCTTGGTGCAAAGCTGAAGCTTATCCTCGACATGGACAAGCTCTATCCCTCGTTCCGGATCACCGTAGTCCTTTGCAAGCTCTTCTGATGCGTTTATTATTTCTTCCTTTTCGCAATCGGTTATCTCCGCAAGCTTTTCTATCGAAACCGCATCTCCGGTCGCAAAAAGGACCCCTTCTATTACGGCCTTAAGTTCCCTGATCTCCATCTTCTGCTATTTCCTTTACTATTATCTCTATGTCATCTCCCACATCAGCCTGTCTTGCTTCGACCTCTCCGCTTTTCATCATCTCCAGGATACACAGGAAGGAAATGATGATCTCAGCCTTGGATCCGGCCTCCGTAAGGAGCTCCCTGAATGAAAATCTTTTGCGCTGTCTGGCAAAATCCCTGATATAAGCAGTCTTTGCCTCAGCGTCGACTTCCTCTTTTTCTATAGTCCCGAATTTGGATCTGACAGGATCGATCTTGTCCTCCTGCCTTTTTATCAGCTCATCGAATATGGCATTCAGCTTCTGGAGGGTGTTGTCCCCCACAAGCTTTTCAAGATTGACCGGCTCCTCATAGCTCAAAACCTCGGAAGGCATCGAGCTTCCCTTGTACAGCGCTCTGCTTGCATCCAGGCTCATATCCTTGAGCTCAAGTGACGCGTATTTGTATATCTTATATTCAAGGAGTCTCTGGACAAGCTCAGTCCTCGGATCTATCTCCTCGCCCTCCTCGTCCTTTTCCTTGGGCAGCAGCATCCT
>CACZRA010000264.1 GCA_902783395.1 uncultured Lachnospiraceae bacterium | reverse complement strand
GAGAGCTCGTGATAAAACCCGGTGACGGCAGCAGACCTCTGGGAGTATTCAAGGGTTACCTCGGTGATGAGGAGCAGTACCGTGATGTATGGAAGGGCGGAGTGTACCATACAATGGACAAGGCTTATATGGACGGCAGCGGGAATTATTACTTTGTGGGAAGAAATGACGATGTGATAAAATCAAGCGGCTACCGCATAGGCCCTTCTGAGGTGGAGGATATCCTTATCAAGCATCCTGCGGTATTCGAATGTGCCGTGACGGGTTTCCCGTCAAAGACCAGAGGATCCGTCGTGAAGGCTTCCGTCATTTTGAACAAAGGCTATGAAGGCAGCCGCAGGCTGTGCACTGAGCTTCAGGAATATGTAAAGCAAAGGGCTGCCATCTATAAATATCCGAGGATAATCTCTTTTGTCGATTCACTCCCGAGGACCTCGAACGGTAAGATCAGCAGGGCGATGATACGCCGGCAGGATCTTGGTTTAAAAAGCTGATCATTATTTCTGTGCGTCTGCTTAAATAAAAATTGGACTTTTGGCGCTTTAATCATAATTATGGTATACTTAATTCTGTATATTATGGCAAACGACAAAAGTCTTTTCGTTATGTTGTTTGCTGCGCATTCAGGCGCGGTTTTATTGTAATCATGTATGAGGGGGATATCCGGTGCAGAAGATCGAAGGCAAGAGTCTGGCGCAGGGCGCTGTGATCGGAAAGCTTCGTTTTTACCGCGAGGCAGAATATGATATAGACGAAGGCGATTACGACGATTCCGATACTGAGATTGCCAGATTCGAACAGGCCATGGAGGCCGTGAAAAATCATAAGTTTGCGCTTGCCGAGGCAGCGGAAGCAAACTCCGACAATACGGGGGCGATGGTTTTTGTCTCTCATGTCGCGCTGCTTGAGGACAGGGGGCTCATAGCCCGTGTCGAAGGTTATATAAGAGAGATGAGGAAGTGCGCCGAATTCGGTGTGAAGGTCGGCTTTAATGATGTGGCCGATGATATCAGGAATCTTCCGGATCCGTATATCATGCGCAGAAGTGATGATATCCTCGAGCTTGAAAGAGAAGTGCTGGAGGAGCTCATGGGTGCGACACAAGGTATATCCTTCGGCAGGGATCCTTATATACTGGCAGCAAATGATCTTACCGCTTCCGATGTCGCCCGTATAGACCGTAAGCATGTTCTTGCGATCGTCCTTAAGGGAGGAAGCATAAACAACCACGCATCCATCCTTGCGAAGGGATTGGGAATCCCCTGTGTGATAAGGGCTGAGAGCCTTTCATATGCAAGTGACGGCAAAGAGGTGATAGTAGACGGGACCAACGGTATCGTTGTACTTGAGCCTGATGCTGATACTGTCAGGAAATATGATGAGGTCATGAAGGAGAACAAGGCTTTCACTGATTCCCTCATGAGACTCAAGGGCAAGATGACAGTCACGAGAGACGGGCAGGAGGTCAGGCTTTATGCCAATATCTCCGGTCCTCACGATGTCTCTACGGTTCTTGAGAATGATGCTTCGGGCATAGGGCTTTTCAGGTCGGATTACCTGTTTCTTAAGGACCGTGATTATCCCTCCGAGCAAGAGCAGTATCTGTCATACAGGAAGGTAGTAGAGGAGATGAATCCGAGATCCGTTATAATAAGGACGGTTGATATCGGATCTGATAAGAACGTACCCTATCTGCATCTTGATAAGGAAGAAAACCCGGCTCTCGGGATGAGGGCCATAAGGATAAGCCTTACACGTCATGATTTCTTCAAGACTCAGCTTCGCGCAATGCTCAGGGCGTCCGCTTTCGGAAACCTGAGGATAATATTCCCGATGATAACCTCTGTCTCGGAGCTCAGGGAATGCAGGGATGTGCTAAACGAATGCGAAGAGGAATTAAAACGGGAGCATGTTGCTGTCGGAAGCTATAAGGTGGGAGTGATGATAGAAACGCCCGCATCGGTTCTGATAGCGGACCAGCTTGCGGAGGAGGCGGATTTCTTATCGGTCGGAACAAATGACCTGACCCAGTTTACGCTGGCGCTTGACCGCCAGAATCCCAATCTCGACAGATTCTTTGATCCGCATCATCCGGCAGTCATTGAGGCCATAAGGATGACCGTTGAGGCAGGCCACAGGCACGGCTGTCTTGTCGCGATCTGCGGAGAGCTTGCGGGTGATACCTCTCTTACGGAAACCTTCATGAGGATGGGAGTAGATGCCCTGTCGGTCAATCCGCAGTTTGTACTGCCGCTCAGACAGCGTATCAGGGAGCTGGATCTGCGTCAGTCATAGCGGGGGATGCGGTAAAAGGTGCCTGAAGAAAAGTGGTATGAAATAAAACATCCCGGTGATTACCGGGCGTTATCTGGACAATACGGAGTCTCGCCAGCGATGGCGAGGCTTTTGGTGAACCGCCTTACCGAAAAAGGCGGTTCTCTTCCGTCATCAGAAGAGGTCAGCTCCTATCTTTCGCCTGACCTGTCCCGTGTCTTTGCCTGCGAAGGCATACCTGATATCGACAGGGCGGTGGACATCCTTGTATCGATGATATCAAAGCAAAAAAAGATAAGGGTCATAGGCGATTATGATATTGACGGGGTGTGCTCGACATATATACTGACCGATGGCCTGCGCAAAGCCGGAGCTGTCGCGGATCATGCGATACCGCACAGGATAACCGACGGTTACGGATTAAATGACAGGCTTATAAGGGATGCCGCGGATGCGGGGATTGACTGCATCATCACATGCGATAACGGGATCTCGGCCTCTGCCCAGACGGAGCTTGCGCATGAGCTCGGTATGACGGTGATAGTTACGGATCATCATGAGGTTCCCTATCACATGGACGGAGATCAGAGGATAGATGATCTTCCGGATGCCGATGCCGTTGTTGATATCAAAAGACATGATTCCCTTTACGGATTTACCGAGATCT
>CACZRA010000263.1 GCA_902783395.1 uncultured Lachnospiraceae bacterium | reverse complement strand
GTTCAAAATCCGTATTTGTCTGGGCCAGCACGCTCGCAACACATGCATCCAGAGTTTTTACCGCCTGATAAACAGGTACTATAAAGCTTACCATCCCTATTCGTAGACCTTTATCTCAAATGAATCCGCAACGCATCTCCTGGCCTCGGCAAGATCACTAAAGAGTCTCTTTGCTATCATCTGGCTCAGGACATTCCCGAGTGCTGTTGCTTCACCGGGGCCGGCATATACAGCAGCATTTGCATATTTTGCACTCAGTTCATTGAGCCATGCCGCATTTGATCCGCCTCCTATGATGTGGATGCGGTCATATCTGTTTCCTGTAAGCTCCTCTATTTCCCTGAGCTTATCCGCATAGCATTTTGCAAGACTGTTATATATTACGGCCGCAAGCTGAGGAAGCGTTTCAGGCACCTCCTGACCCGTGCTTCTGCACTTGTCCTGTATGGCCTTTACCATATCATCCGGTGCAAGAAAGGCATCATCCTGTGCGTCCACAACAGAGCTGATTGATTCCTCTGATGCCTGTTCGCATATCTCCCCGTAGCCCATATCGGGAGCCAGTTTATTTCTGACAGACTGTATCATCCATAAGCCCATTATATTGGTAAGGTAAGTAATACTTCCGTTATACCCGCCCTCGTTAGTGAAATTCTTTATACGGCTTCTTTCGGAGCAATCCGGTTCATCCCGTTCCACTCCCATAAGTGACCAGGTCCCTGAGCTAATATAGCAGATATTCTTTTCATCAGTAGGGACTGCCATTACCGCGCTTGCAGTATCGTGAGTCGGAGGGAGAACGACATCGCAGTTATAACCGACCTCCTTTTGTATCTCCTCCGTAAGGCATCCTATAGCGGTTCCCGGCATCATTATCTCACGGAATATCTTTCCCGGGATCCCTAGCCTTTCTATAAGCTCATAATCCCAGTTTCTGGTCACGGGATCCACGAGCTGGCTGGTTGTGGCTTCGGAATATTCCTGAACCTTTCTGCCGGAAAGCCTGAAATGAAAATAATCAGGCATCATAAGAAGCGTCTCGGCCCTGTCAAGTTCCTCAGGATGATTTTTCTTCAAAGCCATCAGCTGGTAGATAGTGTTGTATATGGCTTTCTGTATCCCTGTTCTAGAATACAGCTCCTCCTCGGAAATGATACCGAACACCTCTTTATCCATGCCATCGGTCCTGCTGTCACGATATCCTACGGCTTCACCGATCTTATTGTCACCCTTGTCAAGAAGTACAAAATCAACTCCCCAGGTGTCAACTCCGATACTTACCGGGATTTTACCCATTTCCTTACACCTTTTCATTCCGGTCAGGATCTCCCCGAAAAGCCTTTCGGTATCCCAGCATAATACACCGTCTTTCTCATCCATTCCGTTTGGAAAACGGTATACCTCCTCAAGCTTCAGTTTACCGTCCTCTAAATATCCCAAAATATGACGGCCGCTGCTGGCACCGATATCCACTGCAAGAAAATACTGCTCCATAAGATTTCTCTCCTTCCGAAAGAGTAATGTGATCCCCCTCCTGTTTCGCTCTCCTTCGGATGCGAGATATAGTGATAAGATCTGTTGAGGATCACTATATCTTGTATCCGAAAAAAGAACGATGTCCTTTACATTATAATAAACGTACAACGTAAAATGCAACAGCCGCACGGGATGACCCGTGCGGCTGGATCTTGCTGTTCTGTCTGACCGGATTAATAGACCGTCTTCCACTCGTCTATGTTGCTCGGATCAAATTTGAAAGGAGGTCCGAGGATTATCTGTGTGGAACCGTCGATCTCCTCTATAGTGTAATCACCAAGATCTCCTGCCTTGAAGCTGTCGCCGGCTGCGCCTGTTATGGAGCCGTCAACAAGAGCTATTGATGTGTATCCGGCAAGTCTTCCGAGATCGATGGGATTCCAGAGGTACATATAAGGGCATGAATGAGCATCGTCATCGCCTATGTACTCAGCCATCTCTGAAGGAAGTCCGAGACCCGTAAGCTTCACGGATGACTTCTGGTCCTGAAGAACCTTTGCAGCTGCTGCGATACCGACCGTCGTGGGTGCGCAGATAACCTTGAGGTCGGGATAGTTCTGAAGGAGTGCCTGTGTCTGATCTGTTGACTTCTGAGGCTCGTCATCGCCGTATGCTACTTCTACAAGATTGAGCTTTGCATACTTGGGATCGCTTTCCATGAGCTTCTTCATTGAGTCGATCCATGCATTCTGGTTTGTTGCCTGTGATGTAGCGGAAAGGATAGCCCAGTCGCCTTCGCCGCCTGTAAGATCATAGACAGCCTCCATGAGGGTCTCACCGATCTGTGATACGCCTGCCTGGTTGCAGTATACTGTACGGGTATCAGGAGCTACGTCAGAATCCAGTGTCAGGATCTTTATTCCGGAGCCTGAAGCCTCTGTAAGTACTGCCGTAAGAGCGTTTGCATCGTTACCGTCCACAGCTATGGAATCCACGCCCTGTGAAATAAGGGACTGGATAACGGATATCTGTGCATCGGGTGTAGCTGATTCGGGGTTCTGTATGACTACCGTGCCGCCCTGAGCCTCTACTGCCTCCTGGAAGCCTGAAGCCATACGCTCCATGAAAGGATTTCCTGCAGACTTCGTGACAAGGGCATAGGTCTTGCCGCCCGCATCTGCTGCAGGTGCTGCATCTGCTGCCGAGTCATCCGCAGCGGGAGCTGCGTCGTCTGCCGCAGGAGCCGCATCATCTGTTGCAGGTGCTGCAGCGTCTGCTGCCGGTGCCGCCGTATCGGCCGCGCTGGATCCGCAGCCTGCAAGAAGCGAAGCCGCTACAGTTGTCGCAAGTAAAATGCTGAGTAATTTCTTCTTCATAACTATTACTTCCTCCTTTTTTGAAATATATTTCCGCCGCCAGTCCTCTCAAAAGGCCTCTCACCGGCGGTAACCTCTCCGCACCTTTGGTACGGTTTCCATGATCGTATATTATCAGTATGAAAAAAACTCTTCTATCGTAAAATATTTCTATTTCTGGTAAATTCTTTTTCAGATCCTTTTTCTCAGGTCTGCGCC
>CACZRA010000262.1 GCA_902783395.1 uncultured Lachnospiraceae bacterium | reverse complement strand
GCTTCATGGATTTGGACAGCTCCTCAATCTCATCTCCCGTACGTATCTCCAGATCGCTGAAGGAGTGGTGCATCATATTGTTGCTCTCATGCTGGTATTCTATGGCTGCCGAAGAGATCTTTTTGATGGGATTTATGATCGAAAGACTGACTATGAGGATACCGGTTACGCACATGATCACCGTGACCACAAGAAGGGTGAACACGGTCACGAGCATGAAATTTTTCTGTGTTTCCTTTACATCCTGCATTTCGATATCCACAGCGGCATACGCCACAACGTTCCCTGCGTCATCGAAGATCGGGGAAGCGGCAGTGACAAGCCATCCGTATTCTTCTGTATTTGTGATATAAGCAGGGAATCCCAGCGTGGGGTCATCGAGGATACCCAGATTGAAATCATATATGGGATCGAAGCACCCGGGAGGACAGGGATCCTCGACAGCCGCGTCAACCAGATAAATAAACGCTCTTGTGGGGGCATCCAGATAGAGGAGATATACACAGTCCACGCTGTTCTGATCCTGGATCTTTCTGAGGAATCCGAGAAGATATTTATAATCCTCGTTTTCTTCAAGCCCGGAGAACAGAGAGACGTATTGTTCAAACTCCGGAGTCCCCCATTCCTCGCTGCTTACTTTATTATCGGCTGAATCATATATCGCCTCAGCCTGCTGCTGAAGAGAGGCTACACGGGATGTATCGATCACCGCGGCAACAGTCGCCGCAAGCTCATCCGCCTTTGAACGGTAGTTGGTATCAACCATATTGCTTATGATGTGATTACTCATAAACACCGTGGTAAAGCTTAATACTACCGCAATGAAAACGATCAGAAAAAACGCTTTTTTACGTAAAGAAAACTTCAAACTGCGACCAACCTCCCGAAAAAATGTCACAATCAAAATAATTCTACCATAAACAATGGAAGATTTGTATCAAAAAACACAAAAACGGCGATTGGTGACAATAACTTAACGGATATGATATACTGAGCAGTAAAGGATGATCCGTAAGGAGATGTCCGGGACTTTTGACGTCCTGGTCATATGACCGGAAATGGAAAAGAAAAGAAGACCCGTCGTAGGGATCATGACGGGACAGTTCAGTGAAGACAATTCAATAAAATTTCTTAACATGATGATACGGGAGCTTCAGGACTCCGATATTGATGTCAGGTTTTATTTCGGAGGGGTATCGACTCTTGTGCTGGAAAAGTTCGGGATGAGCGATATAGGCTTCGGATGTCATCATTTTTCGCTGTATTCATACTGCAACTATGAGGCGCCTGATGCGCTTGTCATGATATTCGGAAGCATAAATGTGGGTCAGAAGCAGCACATGGAGATACATGATTTCATGAAGCGTATGCCCCGTGTGCCGGTGATCCTCTTAAAGGAGGATACAGAGCTGCCCGAAAATCCCGGAAGCATAAGCATAAATATGGATAATTACGGCGGGATGTACACATGCGTGGCCCATCTTCTGGAGGTGCACCATGTCAGGAAGCCGGGCTATATCTCTGGGCCGAAGGACCATTCCGACAGCAGGCTGAGGCTTGCTGCATACAGGGATGCCCTGAAGGAACACGGAATATCTTATGATGAGAGTCTTGTCGTATACGGTGACTACGAAAGCCACGTAGATAATCTGGTGGAGAAGCTTTTTGAGTACAATCCCGATATGGATGCCGTGATCTCAGCTAATGACGAGATGGCAATGGCGGTTTACCGTGTGGCAGCAAGGCTTGGAAGGACAGTGGGAGAGGACCTTCTTGTCACAGGGTTTGACAATATACCCATCGCAGCCCATATGGATCCGCCTCTTACCACGGTCTATCAGGATTACTCTGAGATCGCCAGGGCTACAGCCGGTGAGCTGAAAAAACTTTTTTCCGGACAAAAGATCAGCACGAAGCTGATCCCCGCAATCTTTATCCCGAGAGCTTCCTGCGGCTGCAGTGAGCAGAAACGTGAGAGCCGGGCAGAGGAAGAGGACAGTAAGGGAAGCATTCTCCTTATGGATACCTGGCTGCATGCAAGTCAGGTGGAGATGAGGTCGATGGTACTGGCGCTGATGCTTAGGGAACTTCAGTCAAGTACCTCTTCCATGAAAGCCTTTTTTGATAAGCTGGCCCAGGAGATGATACATCTGAATATCAGAAGCTCTTTCGTGTTTCTGCTGGAGGAACCGGTGACAATGCTGGACGGAGAGATGATAGAGGCCCCGGAGAGCATAAGACTGGTTATGAAGCAGTGGGGAGAGGAGAGCGAAGCATATGATCTGGAGCATGCGCCCCGTATAGGCTACGGACAGATGAACGGCCTTATCCGTACTTCGGAGGGTTCCGTTCATATGACGGATTTCATACTGTTTCACGGCAGGGACCAGTATGGGATCTGGAGTGCGGAGATAGATATAGATGATGCCGTATTTTATGAGATGCTGTCGCTTGAGATAGGGAGCGCGCTGTATTTCCTGAGGATATCGCTGGAGGAGCAGAAGCTGAGGCGTGATCTGGAGGTAAAGAATGAGATCCTGGACTACACGGCAAGGCACGACCAGCTCACCGGCGAGCTGAACCGCACCGGTGTTATGAGCCGCATAGTTGAGTTTATCAGTGAGAAACGGTCGAAGGGTGAATGCTGCTTTCTGGTGATCATGGCAGATCTGGATCATCTGAAGCAGATAAACGACAACTTCGGTCATAATGAGGGTGACAGCGCCATATGTGCCAGTGCCGGGATAATCAAAAATGCGCTGCCGGAGGGCAGTCCCTTCGGACGTACCGGAGGGGATGAATTTACGGCCATCATGGAGTGTGCATCACCGGATGACGGTGATAAGCTTATGAATGAAATAAAACGCTCCTGCAGGGAGTATAACGAAAACTCCGGGAAGGATTACTATGTGGATGTGTCCGCAGGCTTCAGCCTGATGACCGAATACGAGGATATTCAGCAGCTTATCCGTATCATTCAGGAAGCGGATGAGATGCTGTACGAAGAAAAGAAAAAGAGAAGAAAAAGTGTTGTAAGAACATAAAAACAGCGGAGCATCAGAGCTCCGCTGTTTGTTAATGTGCCGATGAACCTGATCAGCCCTTTGCCGCTTCGTCTTTGATCTGCTTTATGGTAATGCCGGTCAATATCATGTCTATGCCGGCCTCCATACAGTACACACCTATCAGTATGCCCGTCGTCAGGGCCATTACCATCGGATGAGCAAAAGAATAGATACCGACTATGAGGCTTAATATACCGATTATGAGCCCCCAGAACCAGCCCTTGTCAATACCCCTCATGCGAAATGCGAAAGCTATGGACATGGCTCCTCTCAGCACGAACCAGAAGGCTGCCATATATACGATCATCGCATCGAGGACGAGCGTGCTTCCGGGTCTTATGAGAGCTATGACACCGACTATCACGGCGAGCACGCTGCATACGGTTTCGGTAATATACGCCCTTTTCTGGAAAGCGCGGACTATCCCGGCGATACCGTATACAAGCATCATGATGCCCAGAAAGTATCCCGCAGAAAGAAATGTCGCCAAAGGCGTACACATCAGGGATATCCCCCCGAATATCAAAAGGATCCCTAAAATAATACTCAGTACTGTCATTACGTTTCCTCCTTAAATTATACAGATATTTTCACAAATGACTGCAACGATTATAAACCGTTTCCCCATGATCGTGTCAAGATTATGTAACGATAATACGGAGCGGCAGGATAGTGAGCCTATGCGCCTGCTCACAGATATGGTATAATCTTATAATCGGATCAGAGGTGATCCCTGCGCGGAATTTCTGTTTTCCGCGCCCACATATCATTCTGGAGGGAAAATAAATGTACAAGGCCGGCGGAGAACGCTATGAAAAGATGCAATACAGACGCTCGGGAAAAAGCGGACTTTTGCTTCCCGCTATATCTCTGGGACTCTGGCATAACTTCGGAGATACAGGCGACCGTTCCAATATGGAGCAGATGTGCTTTACCGCATTTGACAACGGTATCACTCATTTTGACCTTGCAAATAATTACGGTCCCGAATACGGCAGCGCCGAGCGGAATTTCGGGGAGATACTTAAAAAGCATTTCTCATCCTACCGGGATGAGCTGATAATCTCGACCAAGGCTGGATATGACATGTGGCCCGGACCTTACGGGAACTGGGGCAGCAGGAAGTACCTGATAGCAAGCCTGGATCAGTCCCTTAAAAGAATGGGGCTTGACTACGTCGATATCTTTTATCATCACAGAATGGATCCGGATACGCCTCTTGAAGAAACGATGGGAGCGCTGGCGCAGATCGTTAAAAGCGGAAAGGCGCTTTATGCCGGATTGTCCAATTATGACGGCATACATCTTGAAAAAGCAGCCGAAATACTTGATGGCTCAAAGGTTCCCTTTGTGATAAACCAGAACCGGTACAGTATGCTTGACCGTACCATAGAGAAGAACGGTCTGAAGCAGACTTCGGCAAAGCTGAAAAAGGGGATAATATGCTTCTCGCCGCTGGCTCAGGGTCTGCTCTCCGGAAAATATATCAACGGGATACCGGAGGACAGCAGGATAAAAACGGACGGCAGATTCCTAAACGAATCAAGGCTTGATAAAGAAACCATGGATAAGGTGATAAAGCTTAATGAGATCGCAAAGGAGAGGGGACAGCTGCTTCCCGAGATGGCCCTTGCATGGCTTCTTAGGCAGGAGGAGATAACTTCGGTACTTATCGGTGCTTCGAGACCTTCCCAGATCACCGCAAACATAAAATCCCTGGAAAATACGGACTTTACTGAAGAGGAACTTGAAAAGATAAACCGGATAACGGGACGATAAAATATATTACAGGAGAGGAAAGAGGAAAGTATGCGTAAGCTGAGTAAAAAAGGAAATATGAATGAGCGGATAGATGTGACGCTCCGCAAATTCCGTTCGAGGATGACATCATATCCGCCGGGAATGTGTCCGCTGGCACTTTACAGATCGCTCCTTCAGATATCGATGAACCAGTCCTGCGGAAAATGCATACCCTGCAGGGAAGGTCTGATGGAAGTTGACTGGATGCTTAAAAGCATCCTTAACGGGGATGCGGCTGAGGACACGCTGGAAAGGCTTGAATACAAGTGCAGGATGATAGCAGGTACCGCAGACTGCGCAGTGGGGGTGGTAGGAGCTACTCTGATACTTGATTCACTTTCCGAGTTTGCCGATGAGTATGAAAGCCATATTAAGAAGAGACGCTGTGTCGAAAACGTGACGCAGACGATCCCGTGCGTGACGCTCTGTCCCGCTCATGTGGATGTCCCGGGGTATATCGCGATGATAAAGGAGGGAGATTATGAGGGGGCCGTCAAGGTTATCCGTGACAGGAATCCTTTCCCTACGGCCTGTGCGATGGTATGTGAGCATCCCTGTGAAAGCAAGTGCCGCAGATCACTTGTGGATGAGGCGATAAATATCCGGGGACTGAAAAAATATGCCGTCGATTCAGCAAATGCGGATACCGTTCCTGCTCCGAAAAGGAATGTAAGCACCGGAAAGAAAGTAGCGGTTGTGGGGGGAGGTCCCTCCGGGCTTACCGCGGCATATTTCCTTGGGCTTATGGGACACGAGGTCGTAGTATACGAGGAGCATCAGAAGCTCGGGGGAATGCTTCGCTACGGCATACCCGAGTACAGGCTTCCGAAGGAAAGACTTGATCAGGATATCAAGGCAATACTGGATTCCGGAGACATAAAGGTGCGCTACGGTACAAAGATCGGAAAGGATGTATCCGTTGAAGAGCTGAAAAAGGAATATGATGCGATGTATATAGGGATAGGAGCGCAGATCGGCAACCGTATGCCCATGGAAAATGCGGATGCAAAAAACGTGATCCCTGCAGCTGATTTTCTTCAGAAGATAGCGCACGGAGAAAAGATGGATCTGACCGGCAGGAAGGTCGTGCTCATCGGCGGAGGAAACGTTGCGATGGATGCGGCACGTACGGCCGTAAGACTCAATGCCGAGACCATTCATGTATTTACGAGAAAGAGGGATGACTATACCGCGCTTATGTCCGAGATGATCGGAGCGATGCAGGAGGGAGTCAGGTTCCGTTCATTCCTGAATTTCCTGAATATTGAGACGGATAAAGATACAAACGAGGTCAGGGCGGTCTGGCTGCAGCCTGAGATAGTGGGAGAATATGATGAATACGGCATGCTTACCACGGAGCATTCAAGTGATTATCCTTATCGCTTTAAATGTGATCTGCTGATACTGGGAGTCGGTCAGAGAAGTGATTCCGAAGCCTTTGAAAAAGCGGGTATCCCCGTGAACAGGGGACGTATACTTGCGGACGAGACCTGCACGGTGAAGGATATGGAGGGTGTCTTTTCCGGAGGCGACTGCGTGACGGGACCTTCCACTGCGATCAATGCAATAGCAGCCGGACAGGTAGCCGCATACAATATAGACGAATATCTGGGATATCATCATAAGGTGCATCTGGAAGCTTCCATACCTCCGGCGCTTCCCAATCCGTGTGTACCTACGGGACGGGCGGAGATCATGGAGAAGGATCCCTTTGAGAGAAGAGAGAATTTTGATTTTGTCGAACTTCCGTTTACATACGAAGAAGCCATGCGCGAGGCGGGAAGGTGCCTGCGCTGTGATCACTATGGCTGCGGTGTCATGGAAGGAGGTCGCGGAGAATGATTAGTCTTACCATCAACGGAAAAAAATACGAAGCGGAAGAGGGAACTACGATCCTTGATATCGCAAGAGCCAACGGGATAAAGATCCCGACCCTCTGTTATATGGAAGGAGTCAGCGACATCGGCTCGTGCAGGCTCTGCATGGTCGAAGCCGAGGGATATGAGAGGACTCTTCCGGCCTGCAGGACAATAGCGCGTGACGGGATGGTCCTTACCACGGAGTCCCCGGATCTGGCCAGACACAGGAAAAACATGCTGGAGCTGATCCTTACAAACCACAGACAGGACTGCATGAGCTGTCCGGCAAACGGAACCTGCGAGCTTCAGACTCTCTGCAATGAGTATGAGGTCGAGCATGCGCCCCATCCCGGCTCAAGGGTCGAGATAGAGAACAAGCTGCCGAAGCTCAACGATAATCCATATATAAGCTATGATCCGAGCAAATGCATACACTGTCAGAGATGCATAAACGTCTGCAATCAGATAGCCTGCAACGGAGCGCTTAAAAACGGACGTTCCGGGATCTTCCATATGGTCGAGGCTCCTTTCGGCAGTGATTATAAAGAGAGTGGATGTGAAAGCTGCGGAAACTGCGCGAGCGTATGTCCTACCGGAGCGCTTACGCTTAAGAGGGAAGAGCATTACAGGGACTGGGAGACGAAAAAGGTCCTTACCACCTGTCCCCACTGCGCTACAGGCTGTCAGTTCTATCTTGTGGTAAAGAACAATAAGATAGTAAATGTAGAGCCGGCGAACGGTCCGTCAAACCACCACAGGCTCTGTGTAAAGGGAAGATCCGGAAGCTTTGATTTTGTACATTCTCCCGACCGTCTGACAAAGCCCCTTATAAAGGACAGGACTTCCGGAGAGTTTAAGGAAGTTTCCTGGGAAGAAGCGATATCTTATACCGCAAAGCGCTTCCTTGAAATAAAGGAAAAATACGGAAACGAAAGCCTTGCGGGATTTGCCTGCTCAAGGTCTGCAAATGAAGATATATATATGGTTCAGAAGATGGTGCGTACCTGCTTCGGAACAAATAATACCGACAACTGCGCGAGGGTATGCCACTCGGCGTCGGTTACGGGACTTGCAAAGACTCTCGGATCGGGAGCCATGACCAACCCCATACATGACATTACCCATGATGTTGACTGTATCATGCTCGTAGGATCAAATCCCGAAGAGGCACATCCCGTAGTCGGAATGCAGATAAGACGTGCCGTTAAGGACGGGACCAGGCTTATTGTCGTGGATCCGCGTGACATAGGACTTTCAAAGCATGCCGATATCCATATCAAGCTGAGGCCCGGAACCAATGTCGCATTTGCCAACGGCATGATGCATGTGATGATAAAGGAAGACCTTATCGATCACGATTATATCAGGGAGCATGCCGAGGGCTTTGATGAGTTAAAAGCAATGGTCGAAGAGTACACCCCGGAAAAAGTAGGGGAGATCTGCCACATTGACCCGGACAGACTCATAGAGGCAGCCCGTATGTATGCCACTGCAAAGAAGGCGCCGATCATCTACTGTCTTGGCGTGACCGAGCATTCTACCGGCACGGAGGGAGTCATGAGCATGTCGAACATGGCGGTACTCTGCGGCAAGATCGGCAGGAGCGGCTGCGGTGTGAATCCGCTCCGCGGACAGAACAATGTGCAGGGAGCCTGCGACATGGGCGCACAGCCTACGGATTATCCCGGATATCAGAAGGTGGATAACGAAGAGGTGCGTAAGAAGTTTGAGAAGGCATGGGGAGTTGAGCTTAATCCGGCACCGGGACTTAAGGCGACGGATGTATTCCCGGCCGCTATCGAAGGAAAGATAAAGGGACTCTATATCTGCGGTGAGGATCCCGTAGTATCGGATCCGGATACACATCATATAATAAAGGCGCTTGAGAGCCTTGAATTCTTTGTCGTACAGGATCTCTTCATGACAAAGACCGCCCAATATGCCGATGTGATCCTTCCGGGAATAAGCTTTGCCGAGAAGGAGGGAACCTTCAGCAATACCGAGCGGCGTGTACAGAGAATAAGAAAGGCTGTGACCCTTGAGGGAGATATGAGACCGGATACCGATATCCTTATCGACCTTATGAATGCAATGGGATATGAACAGCCGTATCTTACGCCTGCTGAGATCATGGATGAGATAGCTTCGGTGACTCCGCGCTTCCATGGTATAAGTCATGCAAGACTTGATGCGGGAGAGACACTGCAGTGGCCCTGCCTCGACAAGGATCATCCGGGAACTCCGATCATGCATGTCGGACATCCGGCAAGAGGAAAGGCTCTTCTTTATCCTGCCGGATACAAGGCTTCACAGGAGCTTCCCGACGAGGAGTATCCGTTTATCCTTATGACGGGACGGATCCTTTATCAATACAATGCTGCCGCAATGACCGCGAGAGCTCCCGGACTTATGGAACTGGCCGGTGAGGGCTTTATAGAGGTCAATTACAGGGATGCCGAAAGGCTCGGCATCGAAAACGGAGAGAGGATATCTGTAAAGAGCCGGAGAGGCGCCATTACAGCAACTGCAAGGGTAGGAAGGAAGGTGT
>CACZRA010000261.1 GCA_902783395.1 uncultured Lachnospiraceae bacterium | reverse complement strand
TAAGGAAATAGGTATAGGGCAGATTAAAATCCGCTCTTGCCCGCTCGAAGGTGAGCAGCCAGTACATGTGGGAATAGAGAAACCATGCTTTCTTAACCTCGGGATCCAGTTCATCGTATGAAATGTCCCCGCCTAAGGTTTTCCCGGGATATTTTTCGGAAAAAAGCCTCATGAACTCCGCCTCATAATCAAGATACTGATCGGCGTCTATGGGAATATCGACATCGGCATAATTCTCTTCATAGTATTTCTTGTACTCGAGGAAATCAGAACCGTCGGCCTCTATGAGACTGGCAAGATAAGAGGCAACATTGGTGATGTTTCTCTGGCACTGCTTTTTATAGATCGACATCTGGCAAAGATAAGTCGTTACGCCCGTAAGTATCAGCGTAACGACAAGAAAGGTCCCGAATAAAATACCAAGCTTGAAGCTAAGACCTCTTGAGCGATTCATCTGCACCTCCATCCCAATTACTGCTTTTTTTCATCATTCATTGTCAGAATCCGCTCCTGTATCCGTGGCTTTTCCGTCTTTCACTTCCTCAGACAGCTTTTCCGTTTCCTCTTTGACAGTCTCTTCCCCGGATGCATCATCCAGGGATGAATCATCCCCATCCTCTTCGTCCGGCTCTTCCCGGGACTCATCTTCGGACTCACTCTCATCCTCATCATGGGGGATCAGCTTTTCTTCCGCCTCTTCGAACTCCTCGGGGGATGTAACCGGGATATACTCGTCCGCGTCAAACACCTTAACCTTTCTGCCTACGGAAATGAGCTCTCTTACAACTCCGTTCATAGTGTTCTTATCATCCGAAGAATTCTTCAGGTATCTGTATGCCATCTCAAAGAAAAGCGTCACACTTGTAAAGCCATAGACGCTTATAACGGCTTTCTCACTGATAACCTCATCATCAGATATCTCACCGGCAAATCCGTTCTCCTTAAGCCCGACGTAGCTCATACCTTCCTTTTCGGAAGCAAAGGAAAGCAGTGTTCCGTCCGCACCGAGAGCACCGTTTTCGAAGAAACCGTACATCCCCTCTGCCTTAAACAGCAGATCATAATCGGTAAATATGACAGGCATATCATTATGAATGACCTTGGCTCCCTCCATTGAGGTGAACACCTCTCCGGGAAGCTTCTTGGGCAGCGTAACAATCCTTGCCTCGGGATAATATCCGCGTATCTTCTGATCTATCTCATATTCAACTACATGCTCCCTGAGCACGATGAATATAAGCCTCTCACATCTCATGTATGAAAGAAGCGAATCTGCCGCTCTCTTAAACAGAGGCTCCCCTGCGAGCTCAATAAGAGGTCTCGGCAATTCCGATCCGTCTTCAAGGGTCACGGTTTCAGGCTCGATCATCGATACGATGAGATTGATCCTGGCATTTTCCCTTTCTCTTTCAAGGAAGATCTTTTCCTGTTCAAAAACCTTCTGCTCAAGCTTGGCTTTTCTTCTTTCACCTCTTGCGGTTATCCTTGCCCTGATACGGTCGATCAGATAATAAAATGTGGGAAGAAGTACGAGCGTCAGCACCGTCGATGCCGAAAGCCCTCCGACTATGACCGCAGCCATCCCCTGCATGGCCATTGCATCCTTTGCAAGTCCCAGGGCAACCGGCACCATGGCGATAACGGTCGTAAGTGTCGTCATAAGGATGGGACGGAGCCTTCCCGCTCCGGCATCCACTAATGCCTCTGTCGTCTCCATTCCGGACTTCTGGTTCTGTATAGTCATATCTATCAGTATAATTCCGTTATTAACGACTATACCGGCCAGCATCAAAACCCCCATAAGGGATACCATCGATATCTTGAGACCGAAAGCAAGCATGAAGAGGATCGAGCCTATGCCGGCAAACGGCACGCACATCATGATAAGAAGAGCATCCACTATGGATTCGAACTGGACTGCCATCACAAAGAAGACCAGAAATACCGCGATGAATATAGCCTTGGCAAGAGCCGTGAACTCTTCATTCATCATCTCGTCCATCGTATCCTGTATGATAAATACATCCTCTTCATCCTTCAGGGCTTCGTCAACCTTTTCCTGAAGTATCTCCGCTATATCATCACGGGTATCGGCAGTCATCGTGGCAACAATCGCATCCACATACTGACCGTCCGCACGCTTCACAGACTGCGGCGCAGACTCAAACTTCACGCTGCCG
Organism: uncultured Lachnospiraceae bacterium; assembly: GCA_902783395.1. Lineage (GTDB taxonomy): Bacteria > Bacillota > Clostridia > Lachnospirales > Lachnospiraceae > NK4A144. Next base: position 1,669 of record CACZRA010000261.1, on the reverse strand, counting down.
ACCTCGCTCAGGGGAACAGACACACCACGGGAATTCGTGAAGGTCATGGACTCAATGTCACTGATATTTTTAAAATATCCGTCCGGGTATTTGACCGTAACATCGTATTTAATGCTATCTATTGTTACCTCGGTCCCTTTGGAACCGGACATATTGGTATATACCAGATTTGCAAGCTCCTTGGCCGAGAATCCTTTTGCAGATGCCATCACGGGATCTATATCTACCATAGCCTTGGCACCTGCATCACTGAAATCCGATTTCACATAAAGGACACCATCCGTATCCTTAAGTATCTGGACTATCTCCTTTGATTTTGCCTTGAGGGTATCAAGGTCTATGCTCCCGATGTCAAACTCTTCCGAGTTCACCTGTGACATTCCGCTCATTCCACTGGAAGAACCTGCCGATACCTTTATATCACACATGGTCGAGAAGTCCTGAAGCTCAACATTCCACTTGTCTACGATCTGCTGTGTCGTAAGCTTGGTCTCATCATTTTTATACGCGGAGATCGATGCTTCCGAGTAGACCTGGCTTATATTTGAAGAATAATTCTTTATCACTCCGGAATCGGCAACATATTTTTCTATCTGCACCACGATCTCATCCATCGAATCGATATCCAGATTAGGTCTGAACTCTACGTCGATCGCAACTATACCCTCGTCGGTGGAAGTCATAAGCTCTGCCTTAAGGAAGGTCGCCAGAAAACCCGAAATGCCGAGAACGATCACGGCTGCAAGAAATACGCTCTTTTTCCATTTCAGCGAAAACCTCAGCACTTTTATATACCGCTTGGATATCCATTTCAGTATGCGGTTTGTGATGATCTCCCGTCTCTCTACGGGCTTATATGCTGCAAAACAGATGGGTATCAGGGTTATCGCGGAAAAAAGCGATGAGAGCAGGGCAAAAATGATGGTAAAGCCCAGCGGTTTGAACATCTGCCCCGAAAGTCCCTTCATTACCGCAAGAGGAAGATAAACTATCATGGTGGTAAGTGTAGACCCTATTACGGCATTTATGACTATGGTGGTGCCTTCATAGGCGGCCTCCTTAAACGAAAGACCCGCCTGATGCTTCCTGAAGCACATCTCTATGACAACGACCGCATTATCCGTCATCATTCCTATGGCGATGATAAGGGCCGCCATGGTGATGACATCCAATGCGAAGCCCGCAAAATTCATACATATGATGGTCGCCATTATCGAAACAGGCATGGTGGAGCCTACTATGAGAGACCCCTTTATATCCCCGAAGAACACAAAGATAATGATCATAGCCAGGAGTATTGCCTCAACCATGGTCTTAGCCACGCCCTTCAGGGTATCCAGTATGGTATCGGCACTGTCTTCCACGACCTCGATATTTACCTGAGGATACTTTTCCTTTATTTTCTCAAGAGCAGGCTTGACCTGTCTTGAAAGCGTGACAGATGAAGCAGACTGCTTTCTCTTGAGACCGATGCTGACATCGCTTTCACCCATGTATCTTGAAAGCTCGTTTTTATCCGATACCCCGTAGCTTACCGTCGCGACGTCATTCAGATGAATGACCTGGCCCTTGGAGGTAGTGATCGGTACCTGTTCGATCCTGGGGATCGTATCGTATTTCACCTGCGTTGAAAGGGCAATGTTCTGGTCACCGTAATCAGCCCTTCCCG
>CACZRA010000260.1 GCA_902783395.1 uncultured Lachnospiraceae bacterium | reverse complement strand
GACGTGATAACTCTGGAGCACGGGGATGACGAGTGGACGGACAATATCAGGAAGCAGACCGGCAGGATGTCAAGGCTTGTGAGCGCTCTCGTGACGTTATCAAGGCTTGATGAGGAGATCCCCCTGCCGCATAAGGAGCCTTTTTCCCTGACCGGAGCGGCGTGGGAGATCGTGGAAATATATGAAGTGCATGCCAAAGCCGCGGGAAAGGCTTTCTCAGTCGAGATAGATGAGGATATCACAATGAACGGTGAAAGGGCAGCCATACAGCAGCTGATGTCAGTTCTTCTCGATAACGCCGTGAAGTATTCGGATCAGAACGGTGAGATCAGGTTCAGTGTTTTTAAGAAGCAGAAAAAGATCATTATAGAGGTATTTAATACCTGTCAGTATGATGTACCGCCGGATGTCGAAAGGCTTTTTGACCGGTTCTACAGACCCGACGGATCAAGGAGCACCGACACGGGCGGGACCGGAGTGGGGCTTGCGATCGCAAGGGCGGTAGCAGAGGCTCACGGCGGCAGCATCACCGCAAGCTGCCCCAGCGGCAGGACGATGACGATAACCGCCGTGTTCTGATTCACCCCTCCTATCTTCTCCGCCTCATCCGGCTGAAGACCAGCAGAACGACAAGCATTATGGCGAACAGTATGCCGTATCTTATAAGGTAGCGCAGCTCATTCCCGCTTTCTTCCTGGCCGGGCATGCCGGGGAAGCCTGCGGGCCGGTTGCCGGATACGTCTGACCTCTTCCCTCTGTGAGCCTTCACGCCGTTATTGTCATCATCGCCTCCTCCCATGCTCATCTGTCCCATGACGGTAACATCTATATCAGAAGCATCTATAAGGGAAGATGAGTCCTCCTTCTGACCCTCATCAGTAGAGGGAATGCTGCCGTCAAGCTGTCCTTTGATACTCTCAGCGCGAAGCTTCACTGTCTTATAGAGCATCTGTGACGCCTCGTCAAATTCCTCCTTGCTGTAAAAAGCTGTAGGATCCTCTGCGACAAGAGAGCCGATCTGACTCTGAGTCCGGTCATAGAACTCGTCAAACTTTCCGCCGTCCACATATTCATTCGTAAGCTTCCTCAGATATGAATGATATATTTCCAGATATTCCTCATTCTCAAGCAGCGCATCGAAGAAATCCGTGCCGTCAAAGGGCGTGTCTATGGCATCATTTACCATCGAAGTACCGTCGGCATCCCTGCCCATGGACATCCCGCCCAGGGAAAGATTGTAGTCCCATGGGAAGATATTGAGCTGCCCCTTGTATTCATACAGATAATAGTTGTGCGCCATCGCCCCCGAGAGGGAATCCTGATTTACCGAGAAGGCATGCACAGCCATGTATTTCAGGACATTATCCACATCAAGATATTTCTCGATATCATTTCCTTCGCTGATATTTTTAAGCGCGGTCACTACCCTGCGGTGGTCTGCCGTTCCGGTTCCCGTGATCTCTCCCTCCCAGATGGTAGAGTAGCTGTCAAGGTCGTCATCGGAATAATTAAGGTTCGCTCCGCCTCTGCCGCCCATGGAAAAACCGCCGCCGGGTCCTCCGCCCGAATCCGGACCGGAAACCGTATCCTTCCTTCCGGGCTTTCCGCCCGAATCCGGACCCGAGACCGTATCCTTCCTGCCGGACTTGTTGTCAGAGTCGAAGCCTCCAAAATCGGGCATGTTATCCGGATCAAAATCCCCAAAGTCAGGCTTATTGTCAGAATCGAAATCCCCAAAGTCAGGCTTGTTTTCCGGGTCGAAATCAAAGCTTCCCATATCCGGCATATTGTCCGGGTCGAAATCCCCGTCCGGGAAACCGCCTGAAGGAGATCCGTCGTTTCCACCCCCTCCCATTCCCATGCTTTCGGGCTTGTATAATTCTCCCGCCTGAGTACCGAAATTACGGAGCATGAAGCTGTCTTCCACCCCCTCCAGGGCAAGATATACGCCTTTATACTCACCGTTTAAGGAAATGCTCGCGTAATTATAAAGTGAGGCTTCGGCGCCGATATACTGAAACATATCGTAGATCAGGGCTTCCTTCATGTTGGTAGCGTCCGCGTAGTTATTATTCAGTATCAGCTTATCCAGACCGAAGCATGTCTGTCCGTCCACGAACTGGTCAAACTCCAGCTTCAGGCTGAAGCGGTCGCTGTCAGGATCCGACGCTATTGACATCAGGCTTGTATTTCCCTTGGGTCTTATGCCGACATCATGAAACTCAGTGCCGTTTATCACCACATCGCAGACATAGTACTCCTCGGACATGGCGTTTTCGAGCATTTTGTTCCACTCGTCCTCATCCATGCGGATGTCAACGCT
>CACZRA010000259.1 GCA_902783395.1 uncultured Lachnospiraceae bacterium | reverse complement strand
TTGCCGGCACCGTCCTCCACCAGCTCGTAATCCACCGGGACCCTGATATGATCAAGCCCCCAGCCGGCGATCTTTTCGATATCCGGCTCCTTTATAAAGCCGTCATATCTTTCCTTTGTGTGATCGCACTGCGAGAGCCAGCCTCCGAGATTGATGCCGTGCTCATAACCTTCCCATTTCTTCATTTCCCCCACCGAATACCTTTCCGCTGACAGTATTACAGCTGTACGTTAAACAGATTCCTGAGCTGGTTTACTATGTCATCCGAGCCTGCGTTTATCAGGGCCGCCTCATTGACCGAGGAAAGCTCCCTGAGCTGATCCTCTGCCGAGCCTCCCGAAAGATTATACCCTATGGTATATATGGGCACCGAGAGTCCCCCCGCTATCCTCTTTGTCCTGTCGAGCTTTACTCCGGAATTTGCATCCCCGTCGGACAATACGAACATCATGAGCTTCGCGTCGGGTACCTCCTTCGCCTTGTCCTCGAGCATTTTCAGGCCTACGAGGACCGCGCTGTATGTGGCAGTGCCTCCGGAGGCGTTGAGCTGCTTTACCGCGCCTGAGAAATAAGCCCGCTGCGTCGCGTCAAACTGCTCTATCGGAAGATCGATATATACCTCATCGTTATAGGATACGAGACCGATGTAATGGTCGCTTCCGATATATTTGCTCGAAGCGAGCAGTGATTCCTTAAGGGAATTGATCGGTAGTCCGTCCATGGAGCCGGATACATCCGACACAAACACCGCAATTATCGGTCTTCCGCCGTCCTTTGAAGCCTTCCAGACCTTCTGGGCAGCGATGTAGCCTGCGCCGTCAAGTCCGGAATCCTGGCCCTTGTAGTCATCATGAAGATTGAAGCCCTTTTCCGCAGCGAGCTTCTGGGCATCATCACCCTTGCAGTACTCCGCAAAAAGCTTTGCCGCCTCCTGCTTATCCTGCCCTGCGTAATCAAACGTATATACGGGATGATCGTGCCTTATGCCTACCGGAGTGTAGATGTATCCCTTGAGCTCCGGAGTATTGTGGTATGCCTGCTCCTCCATCACCATGGCTTTTATTATCCCCTTGGCGGCCTGCTCCCTGAGCACGGAGGTGGTATACGCGACGGGAGGTGACTGCTTCTGGTACTCGAGGAGCTTTTCCGAAGCGGTATCGGACAGGGGATCATCAGGATCAAATGCCTTAAGCATTGCCGTAAGTACGTTGAGTCCCGTCGATGAGGTATAAGGATTTGTATAGGCGAAGGTAAGGTCGCCCGCGATCGAAGCCTCCAGTACCTTATCAACTGTTACATCCCCGTATTTGCTGCTGAAGTCCTCATAGGTCTTTCTTTCCATGAGTATCCCGGCCGTATTTCCTGCGATCCTGTCGGCGAGCGTTATCACGTTAAAGCCCTTGGCCTTGAGCATCTCTCCCCAGGCGGCGTTTGACGGCGCGAATACGTCGGGCCTGTAGCCGCCCTCGTCCATATATGTCACGACCTCTCCGGAGGTTATCTTCCTTACGGAGACCGACACGGACTTTCCGCCGATCTTCTGCCCGGATCTGTTGAACTTTTCAGCCACCTTTATCATCCAGTCATCGGGGGCTTTTGAGCTCATTTCGGTTGCGGCGGCAACCTCGATATCGATCTGTCCGTCACCCTCCACCACTATGGGGAAGGTGTCGATATCGGCGAGTACTGTCGCCTCGCTCTCATCCTCATATATGTCAAGAGGAGCTGTCATCTCTATGGGGGCTATCTCGTTGTAATAGGCCTCAAGCTCCTTCATTGATTCTTCGGGAGTGTACTTTTCGTCAGTCCTTCCGGAATCTATCGTATAATCACCGCATGAGCACAGGCTTATGCACATGACGGCCGCTATCCCGGCTGCCGCCAGCTTCCTAAAAAGCTTTTTCATGTTCATTCCTCCTTGCCTATCGTATCTCTTATCACTCTGATCCAGTTGTCGAGAAGGCTCCTGTCGGGAACCTCCTGTCCGTTGTATTTGTCTATCCACTCGGCTGAAACCTTCAGCAGCTCCTTGGCCTGGGACAGAAGCTTCGCGTTCGCGTCCATGACCTTTTCAACGCGCTCCATGTCAAGCTTTGATTCGGAGGCATCGCTTCCTGCGATGATGCACTGGTTCACGATGCTTCTGTAATTAAGGCACAGTGCCCTTTCGACCTCGTCGAGGGTCGCTACCGTATCGTTGAGATATGCGGCCGAGTTTATGCCTATGAGCTCCTTCTGTCTCCTCTGCAGATCGTCCATCCTGTCCATCTGCAGCAGACATCTTTCGATGAGCTCCGAAAGCCCGGGGGATTCCTCCCTTATCTGCATGAGCTTCGCTCTGGTAGCCTCGGGACTTGAAGCATCCCTGGCATATTCCTCCTCGACGACATTATGGGATCCGATCCTTTCTGCTTCTTTTTTTCTCTCGAGAAGCCGGGACTGGTTAAGCTTTACGGCTTTATATGTGCTTATCCCTCCGGTCACTATGCCGGCTCCCAAAAGGACCGTCGGCACGGCCTTCATGATAAAGGATGCCGCACGTATTCCGAAGGACAGGATAAGCGATGATTCCGCCCCGCCGAACAGCAGAACAGAAGCGAAGCCTGCCGCCAGCAGAAGGAGCGGCAGGATAAAATTAGGCTTATCCTTTCGCATGATCAGATATTCTCCCCGGCACCTATCAGCTTGTTCTTGAGATCATCCTCTATCTTTGTTAGCTCTGCTTCGGCATTCCTGCGCATCGCGCGGCCGTCCTCCTGGATCTTGAGTACCTCGTCTATCATCGAGATGATATCGTTATTGGCCTGCTTCAGCGTGTCTATATCAATGATGCCGCGCTCGGATTCCTTTGCGGCCTCCACCGCGTTCATCCTGAGTGCCGCGGACTGCTCCTTCAGCATCCGGTTTGTCATATCGGACACGGATCTCTGCATGTCTATGGCCGCGCGGCTGTTTTCCATGGCGAGGGCGAGGCTGACACGCCTCTTCCAGAGCGATATGGTGTCCGTGCTTGAAGTATACAGGCTCCGTGCCATCTCCTGGTCGGTGCGCTGTACCATCCTTATCTGTGGCGCCATCTGCATGCAGGTCGTGCGAGTCAGTTCCATATCGTACAGCTGCTTCTCAAACTGCCTGCATTTTTCCTTCAGATCCTGATACTCCCACGCATCCTCCTGCAGTCCTGATTCCTCAGCCTTTTTCTTAAGCTCGGCGAGCTCCCCGTTCTCGACCTCCCTGAGCTTCTGCTTTCCAGCAAGGATGTACATGGTGAGCTCCTTGTAGTATTCAAGGTTCTCGTCATACATCCTGTCCAGACGGTCGATATCGACGAGAAGCTTCATCCTCTGTCCCTCAAGCTCCTTAGCTATGCCGTCTATCGTCGAGCTGACCTTTCCGTACTGGGTCTTTATCTCCTCGGCCTTCCGCTTAAAGGACTTGAAGAGTCCCTTGTTTGCGGGATCTCCGGGATCGCACTTTTTGACCTCGAGTGTCAGCTGGGTGAGAAGCTTTCCTATCTCCCCCGCGTCCTTTCCCGTGACGCCCTTGAGCGCATCGTCCGCAAACGAGGTGGCTTTTGTCCTTGCGGATTCACCGTAGCGTGAAACGACCGCCGCATCATGCAGGTCTATCTTCTGCACGAAATCGTCCACCTGTTTCTGTTCCTCGGGTGTGAGCTGCTCAACCTGTGTCCTGATCTCAGCTATCTGGGCATCGACATTCGTAAGAGCACTCACCTCCGGTGTTTCCTCTGCTGCCGGCCTGTTATCCACGCCATCCAAAATCAGTTCTGCCATCTGCAATCCTCCAAGCTTTGGCATGAGGGATTCCCTTGATAAGGTAGGATTCCCGATGCCGATATTATTTTCGATCTGTGTACAGCCGCCGTTAACTCCGGCGCATACTTCCTATAAGTATAACCCATTTTGCCAGACAGGTACAGTGTGCGATGTCGGACATAGTATTTGTAATAAAGACTCCGAGATGATATAGTTATGGGTAGTAAAAACAGACGGGATAACGGTTCATAAACCCGTAAAACATTTGTTGAAATAAGGAAACGGAGGCGGACGATCATGGATACAAACAATACGGCACCTGCCAATGCGGCACCTGTCAATAGAGCACCTGTGAATGCGGCACCTGATTACAACAGGGCTCCGTATATTCCCCCCGAATATACGCCTATCTCGATGTGGGGTTATTTCGGGTATCAGATAGTATTCGCCATCCCCATTATAGGCTTTATCGTGCTGGTGGTGCTTGCGATAAGCGCGTCCAACATAAATCTCAAGAATTATGCGCGCTCCTATTTCTGTGTTCTGATAATATTCGCGATCATCGCAGGGATAGTTTCTATGATCCTTGTCACAACCGGTGTCGGTGCAGCGGTCTTTTCGCAGATGAACTGAGTCCGGGAGGATATTTTGGATAAAAAACGTGTGATAGTTACGGGCTGCAACGGGCAGCTGGGCAGGGCGGTAAACAGGGTGTTTGCGGATGATGACCGGTATGAGCTGATAAATACCGATGTCACCGCCGATATAAAGCTTGATATCACTGATGTCGATCAGGTGCTTTCCTTTGTAAGAGAGAATAAACCCTATGCGGTCTTTAACTGCGCGGCTTATACGGCGGTTGACAGGCAGGAGAGCGATCAGGATCTTGCGATGAAGATAAACGCTCTGGGACCGAGAAATCTTGCCATAGCTGCGAGTGAAGCGAAGGCGAAGCTTGTGCATATATCAACGGATTATGTATTTCCCGGAGTATCTGACCATCCCCTTACAGAGTTTGATCCGGTGGGTCCGGTCTCCGTATACGGAAAGACCAAGCTCGCGGGAGAAGAGTTCGTAAAGCAGTTTGCCGAAAGGTTTTATATAATAAGGACCGCATGGCTCTACGGTGACGGTCATAATTTCGCCAGGACCATGCTTAAGCTAGCGGAGACCCACGATGAGCTGACGGTCGTCTGCGACCAGCTCGGGACTCCTACCAGTGCCGGGGAGCTGGCACGCTGCATCCATCAGCTGGCTGATACCGACAATTACGGACTTTTCCACGGGACCTGCGAGGGAGATACGAACTGGGCGGTCTTTGCGGAGGAGGTTTTGAGACTCGCCGGAAAGGATACTAAGGTACGGCATGTGACCACGGAGGAATATACGCGCATGAATCCGGCAAGCGCACCGAGACCGGCCTATTCAATACTTGACAACTATATGCTGCGTCTTACGGGAGGCTACACCTTTGCCGACTGGCACTACGCCATAGAAGAATACTTTAAGGACGGCCTGAAATGAGCAGTCTTTCGATAATCATTCCCGTATATTATAATGAAGAGAATCTGGAGGATCTTTACGAGGATCTGAAAAGTAAGGCTATTCCGAAGCTGAAGGACTATGAGATAGTCATGGTCGATGACGGTTCCGGAGATGATTCGTGGAACGTGATGAACAGGATCCGGATGAAGGATCCGGAGCATGTAAAATGCGTAAGGCTTTCACGCAATTTCGGAGAACATGCCGCACTTCTCGCGGGCTTTAATGTCTGTACCGGAGACTGTGCGGTGACGAAGCAGGCGGATCTTCAGGAGGATTCGGCCCTTATTCCCGAGATGTACGAAAGCTGGAAGAGGGGCAATGATGTGGTGCTCGCCGTGAGAAAGAGCAGGGTCGACTCCGCGGGAGAGAAGGCTGCGGCGGGTGCTTATTATAAGATAATAAACCGCCTCATCACCAAAAACATGCCTGAAGAGGGTACGGACTGCTATCTGCTGGACCGCAAGGTTATAGAGGTGATAAAGAAGTTTGACGAGAAGAATTCATCCCTTACGCTTCAGGTGCTCTGGGCGGGATTTAAGACTGACATGGTCTATTTCGACAGACAGGGCAGGGAAAAGGGCAAGGGAAGATGGACCTTTGCGAAGAAATTCAAGCTGGCGGCGGATTCCGTGCTGAGCTTTTCCTACCTTCCGATAAGGATCATGACCTGGCTCGGGGTGATATTCGATATACTGGCTCTTATAATGATAATAGACGTCTTCGTGGAGTATTTCACGGTAGGGGTGCCTGTCAGAGGCTGGCCTATGCTCACATGTATCGTGCTGTTCACCGCGGGAGTCATCATGTTCATGCTGGGGATCATCGGTGAGTATGTATGGAGGACGCTTGATGCGTCACGCAACAGACCGCCTTTCATAATAGATGAAGTCAAGACCGGGAAGGACGGTATGGACAGGACTGAGGGAAGAGAATGAATATCGTTATGAGCTATATAGAGGCGATGCTTTCAAACAAGATGCTCATCGCGGCATTGATAAGCTGGGCCTCGGCACAGATACTCAAGACCATCATAAACTGTATACTGACGAAGTCTTTCGATCCTGAGAGACTTGTGGGCTCCGGAGGCATGCCAAGTTCGCATTCCGCCTTTGTAAGCGGGCTCGCGACCTCCGCCTTCATGCATGAGGGCGTAGATTCTCCGCTTTTCGCGATCTGCCTTGTGCTGGCATTTATCGTGATGTACGACGCCATGGGAGTAAGGAGGGAGACCGGAAAGCAGGCGGAGCTTCTGAACCAGATAACCGAGATATTCAGCGCGAATTATGCTGAATTTGATACGCCGGAGAAGGCGTTGAAGGTGCTCGTCGGGCATACGCCGCTGCAGGTTTTCTTCGGCGGGCTGCTGGGGCTGGTGATCGGGATAATAGTGTAATAATTATTGTGAGGAGACCATGATAGAAAAGAATGCGAAGATATATGTAGCGGGACACAGGGGACTCGTGGGATCTGCGATCGTACGGGCACTTGAGAAGGACGGCTATGAAAATATAGTGAAGCGTACGCACAGCGAGCTGGATCTTACGGATCAGAGGGCCGTGTTTGATTTCTTTGATAAGGAAAGGCCGGAATATGTCGTGCTGGCAGCGGCTCACGTAGGAGGGATAAATGCGAATCAGAGCGCGCCGGCGGATTTTATCTATATCAATTCCGCGATACAGTGCAACGTGATAGGTGCGGCGCATGAGTATAAGGTGAAAAAGCTGCTGTTTCTCGGGAGTTCCTGCATATATCCCAGGATGGCGGAGCAGCCGATAAAGGAATCGGAGCTCCTCACGGGACCTTTGGAAAAGACGAATGAAGGCTATGCCATAGCGAAGATCTCGGGGCTCATGATGTGCAGGTTCTTCAAGCAGCAGTACGGGGACGATTTTATTTCATGCATGCCGACAAATCTCTACGGCCCCAATGACAACTTCAACCTGAGCAGCTCGCATGTACTTCCGGCGCTGATAAGAAAATTCGATGACGCAAAGATGAACGGGGATAAGACCGTGACGCTCTGGGGAACGGGGGCACCGCTCAGGGAATTTCTCTATGTGGACGACATGGCTGATGCCTGCGTATATCTTCTCCAGAACTACAGCGGTGAGGAGCATGTGAACATAGGGACCGGAAAGGAGATCACGATAAAGGAGCTTGCGGAGCTTGTCCGCGGGATCGTGGGCTTTGAGGGGGATATCGTCTGGGATGACAGCATGCCTGACGGGACCCCGAGGAAGCTTCTGGATGTATCCAGGCTGCATGATATCGGCTGGAAGGAAAAGGTTTCCCTGCGGGAGGGCATAGAGCTTTCATATAAATGGTATAAAAGCCAGGACAGGGAGGCTCTGAAGCTTTGACCGGAGTCATCATGCTGGGAGGGTTCACACTCTTCCTTATCAATAAGAAATGGTCAAGGACAGCGCTTGTATGCCTTGTCCCGGTCTGCTTTATAGCGGCGTATTTTACTGCGGGAGAGCGTATCAATATGTACGCCGCCTGTACGGGCATTACGATGATAGCGGCGTCTCCTCTTATAGAGAGGATATTCCTGGCGGCAAAGGAACGGCTTACGGCCCGGGACAATGCGGATGAAACGGTCCCGGCGGAGGATGACATAGTGGATAATAAAACAAAATGGAGACTCATAGTTGCCGGTTATGCGGTGTTTATCCTTTTTGCCGTATTTGCGGTCGTTTCGATCATAAGGCTCAATGCGAAGATAAATACCCTTTACGGCTTTACCCAGGAGCTTGAACAGAGGATCGAGGAGGCAGGCGATACGAAGAAATGATACAGGCATCGGCGGCGGTCTGTCTTATAGCATTTAATTTCATGATCTACTTCTTCTTCGGCTCGGTATTGTGCGCGGCAGGGAGAAGGGAAATGAGCCTGACCCGGACAGTGTTTACGGGCTTATTTTTTTATTATCTCTTATTCTCGGTATGCTGCATATCGGTGATGCTCAAATGGAGGCCCCTGCATGTCCTTAAGGATATCTGGATCGTTGTCATGGCGGCCGCCGTGGTCACAGGGGCGGTAATGTCACGGCGTGCCTGTCCCGGGGCTTTTCATAAGGCTGCTGCTTTTGTTTCACAGCATATCCCCGCCTTTATCTTCATATGTGCGGTCACGGTCGTTTTTGCCGCAGTGATCCTTGTAAGCTATCAGTTCACCCTGGACGCTTCCTATTACGTGGGCAATACCGCCACGGCTCTTCAGACGGATACCATAAACATGTATGATCCCTTTACCGGGGAATGGCTGGACCATTACGAGATGCGGTATTTCTTTGCGACGTTTTCGATAAATGATGCCGTGATGTGCAGCATCTTCCATATCCATCCCCTTCTCTGGTGCAAGATAACAATGGCGGGGACCGCGATACTGCTCACCGTAATGGTGCTCTATATGCTCTCGCGAAAGCTCTTCGGGACTGATATGAGGAAAATTTCCTCATTCATCCTGTTTGCATGCGTTGCGGATCTTTTTATGATCACGATATATACGACGGCGGCCTTCCTTACGACACGTACCTATGAGGGTAAGTGCCTGCTGGGGAATGTGGTTCTTCCGGGGATATTCTATATCTATCTGTGCCTGCTGGAGGATGTCAAGGACAGGAGGACCTGGCTTCTGCTCCTTCTCGTGGCATTGGGGTCTTCGGCTCTTTCGAGCTCATCGAATATGCTTGTGCCCGCGATGACGGGAGTGACCATTGTCCCGCTGGTATTCCTGAAGAAGGATATAAGCGTGATCCCCAAGGCTCTTATCTGCATGCTGCCGGGGATAATACTGACGGTGATCTATATTGCGTACGTAAAGAACATGATAGTGTTTTACACATATCCTACGAGGTAGATATGCAGAGCCTTAATGTGGCGGATGCCGGTTTTTCTTATATATTCAGATGTATAGGGGCTTATTACGAAGGGGGGATATATTTTCTTCTTTATATCCTGTCGCTTGCCTTTCTTTGCCTGTACGGCGGGAGGGCATGGAAAAGAGTCACGGGGACTGCGGACGGAGCGGGGATCAGAAGTGAAGATTCATTTGGCTCGGTTGACAGAAACTGGAAGAGCGTGTTTTTGCCACAGTTCATCCTGATGGTGCTTACGGTATACAATCCGGTCTTCCCGGTAGTACTCAATTCCTTCTTTGACGTGAATAAGGAATACTACAGATTCCTTTGGATGAGCCCGGTTATCATATGTACGGCAGCTGCGGGAGCAGTGGCGGCATGGGATACGGCAACGCGCGGGAGCGACTCATCCCGGGCGGATGAATCCGGAAAAAAAGTTGACATAAAGAAAGATACCTGCGTGGCGGGTTTACATAAAGATTTCGACATGATCCGTGGAGTCATTGCCTCACTGTTTGTCATCTGCCTGCTCATCGCGGGCGGATCGTACCTGTATAAGGACGGGTATATAGTTTCTCCCACCGTATATCATATGCCTACGGAGATCCCCGGGGTCTGCGCGATGATACATGATGACGCGGACAGGAGATTTTCGGAAAGAAAGGCTGCTGCCGCGGGGACGGAGGAAGAGGAGAGCTTTGAAGGAGCGGACAGGGCATATCCCAAAGCAATGTTTGAATACGATTACCAGATGCAGGTACGCCAGTATGATGCGGGGATACTTTTGTCCTGTGACAGGGAGGAATATCTCAGGGCGGTATCCGGAGAAGTGAACTATGAAACGGCGATGGAGGATGGGAACTATGCGGACAGGCTCCTTGCGGTGGCCGGACTCGGTATAGAGATAGATCCCGACTACTTCATAAGCGCGCTGGAGCACACGGGGACGGAGTATATCGTGGTCACGACCGGAAGCGGCAAGGTATCCTATCTTCAGGGGGCCGGGCTTTCCGTGATCGGAGAGACCGAAAACCATACGGTGCTCCATTACGAGCCCGAGGTGCCGTCGGTATTCTCTCCGGCGGATTACAGTGAGGTATGGCGGCTTACGCCGCAGTGGTATGATTTTCTGATATGAAAAGCCTGACGGTATTCACTCCGGCCTATAACAGGTCGGAGGAACTGAAAAGAGCATACGAAAGCCTGAAAAGACAGACGAATAAAGACTTTGTGTGGCTGATAGTGGATGACGGATCCACCGATGATACGGCTGATACGGTCAGGGGTTTCAGTGATGAAAGCCAAGTTGACATAAAATATATCTTCCGTGAAAACGGAGGAAAGATGAGAGCTCATAATACCGGAGTGCTGAACTGTGAGACGGAGCTCTTTGTCTGTCTTGATTCGGATGATCATTTGTCAGATACGGCTGTGGATGATATATTGAGGGTGTGGAGACTTAAGGAGGAGGCTGAAAGCGGACCCGAGATCGCAGGGATCATCGCATATAAGGGTGAAAGCCCGGACAAGGTGATCTACGGGAACGTATTTCCGGAGCTTAAGGATAACGCTCACATACCGGCTGACGGAAGCACGAAAGATAACGAGCGATATCCTCTGGTTTCCTTCAGGGAGCTCTACCGGAAGGGTTTCAGGGGAGAGACCACCCTGGTCTTTGCGACCCGTCTGCTTAAGGAAAACCTTTTTCCGGAGATAGAGGGGGAAAAGTACGTGCCCGAGGATGTAGTCTATGACCGGATAGATGAGGGGAGAGTGTTCATACTGATGCCCGTGATACTGACGGTCTGTGAGCTGCTTGAAGAGGGATACACGGACCGGGCAGAGGCGCTCAGGCATGAGGCTCCGACCGGATGGTATATTTATTATTATCAGAGGGCGTTGTCCTGGCCGTGGTCGGCTCTCAAAATGAAGTTTGCGGCGCACTATCTGAGATTCAGAAGTTCGGTAGACATAAAGTACAGAGAAGAGTATTCGCTTCCCGGCAACATTGCACTCGTGGGAATTCCCGGGTGGGTGGTCCTTAAGCTTAAAAACAAGCTTTAGACCGTGAAAATACTGAATTTATTGCCGGGGGCGCTGTGAATGTATATATTGAGGTAAAAAGATGGGACGGGTTAACATAAAATATAATAAAATGCCCCGGAAAAGTGGTTTACATAACTAATGAGCAGAAAATTAGCGAATTTTGTATACAATTCTGACGCTTTGAGACGACTCTTCATGCTTATGACAGCTGCTGTTCTCTGTGCCTTCGAAACGGCAGTCGTTATCTTCATAATGAACAGATATTACAACAGCGGATTCCGGACCATGCTCTATTTCAGAGGGCATATCCTGATGTCGGGGATCTATGTGGTGATGCTTGTTTTCCTGGGAAGAGTTTTCGGAGGACTTCTGGTCGGGGTAAGAAAGAACGGGGAGGTCATATTCTCACATTTCTTTACCACGCTTTTTGCCGATCTTGCCTTCTATGTACTGCTGATGCTGCTCTCGCTGAAGTTTCCTGATCCGAGGGCGCTTATTGCCGGATTTTTCATACAGATCGCGGTGGACTTTGTATTTATTTCCATCATGGGAGGCTGGTACAGAAAGGCCTTCAGACCGTACGACGTACTCCTGATCTACGGGAGTGAGGCTTTCGAAGAGCTTATCCCGAAGCTGAAGACCAGAAAGGACCAGTTCCATATAGCGGATATGGTCAGCGCATCGGACAGCCGGGAATCCATAACGAGCGCTATTGACAGAAACAACACGATAATGCTCGTGGATATTGGCGCGGAGCTCAGGAATAAGATCTTCAAATACTGCTATGAGAACAGCAAAAGGATATATGTAACACCAAAAATATCGGACATTATTTTAAATGGTTCGGCCCCGGTCCATCTTTTCGATACGCCGCTCCTTCTTACGGAGGGAAATCCGCTGGAGTATGAGGAGAGGGTGATAAAGAGAGTCTGGGATATATTCTTCTCGCTTTTCCTTATGATAATAACATCTCCGATAATTCTAATAACGGCCGTTGCGATAAAGCTCTATGACAGAGGACCGGTATTATACAAGCAGGTCAGGTGCACCAAGAACGCAAAGGAATTTGAGATCCTGAAATTCCGGTCGATGATAGTCGATGCCGAGAAGCAGGGCAGGGCGGTGATGGCTACGGAGAACGATCCGCGCATCACTCCTGTGGGACGCGTGATCAGGAAGCTGAGGATAGATGAGCTCCCGCAGCTTATCAACGTGCTTAAGGGAGATATGTCCTTTGTCGGACCGAGACCGGAGAGGCCTGAGTTCATCAGGAAATACACGGAGGAAATGCCGGAGTTCTCCTACCGCATGAAGATAAGGGCGGGGATCACCGGATATGCGCAGCTCTACGGAAAGTACAATACGACTCCCTACGACAAGCTGAAGCTGGATCTGTATTATATCGAGAATTATTCGATCTGGCTTGATCTGTGGATGCTGATCCTGACCGTTAAGACCATGCTCCTTATAGG
>CACZRA010000258.1 GCA_902783395.1 uncultured Lachnospiraceae bacterium | reverse complement strand
CTAGTAATAATTCTTCAAGATCCGCATGCATTGGTGCATTAACAGCCAGCAAACCCCTGTCAAGATCTGCCACGGCCTTTATCATTCTGTCTTCAGTAAAATACTCTTTATCCTCTGATTGAATGATATCATTTATTCTCATTGGTTTATTCAATATGATCATTGGATGCTCCTACGGTTGATAAAATCTTTGCTTTCATTTTCTTTTAAAGGATCCGTTCCCAAATACAGTCCTTTAGAAAATCTGTTTCTTTACATTGTTCATTCCACCATTTTATACTTCTATTCATATGAGAATAGTAATTCAAAATAGGTATTCCCTTCAAGATTAAAATAATATCCCTGCTTCAGGGGAAATAAGCAAGTCAGATAATTAAAAAGTCCGGCACAGAGGTATCATCAGACAGCACCCTCATCCCATGTCACGCTGTAATCATCAAATTCACCCGGATCGTGGTCACGGTATTTCTCACCGTTGCAGGACGGCAGGTAGGTAGAAAGTCCCCTGCGTATATGGGTAAATCCATAATCCGCATCCGTCTTGTTAAAATAGTTATATCTGATCTCCCCCGGATCGGCATCATCCCAGGTAAGGTCTACATTGTAATACTCCCCGTCAAGACAGATGATGTTCCATCCGTGGGCTTCGCCCGCATATCCCTCGCACATATAACATGGTATGCCCAATTGAGTCATTATATGCTGAAAAGCCCTTGAATAACCGGCACATACTGTCTCTCCTTTAATAATGCCGCTGTATGCGCTCTGGTCAAGAGAGTTACGCCGGTATTCATTATATTCTGCCAGTTTATCATGGACGTATCTTTCTTTATCATAATCGCTCCCCTCTGCTGTCGATGTTATAAGGGATACGGCTTCCTCGAAGGCTGCCCTGCTGGTCTCTATGTCATCAGCCGTTTCATTAAAGGAAAGATCCAGCTCAAGGAAATCACCGTTCTGCCTGTATATGGCCCCATAGGCTGTATTAAGCCAGAACAGTTCGGGATGGTCGTCGAAAACCGCCGAGAAGATGTCATAAAGCTGTTTGCTCGACACATCCTTCTCTACTGCCCTGAAGGACGGGTTAAGCTCGATCGCATTTGCATAAATCTGGCGGTAAAGATGCTTTGACTCTTCATCCAGTATCGCGTAATAAGGATAATACAGGGGATCGAAGTCCAGTTCATCTCCCACAGGCCCCATGGGAAGCTCTGCCTCTATACGGTCTGCCTCCTCATCAGATACGGTTTCAACGGTGTCCTCAAAGGGTACCAGCCCCAGGAATCCGCTCAGCTCCTCAGGGATATGCAGGTCATATTCGGACGGCGGTGTGTAATCAGACACTGCTTCGGGAGATACCCCCTCATAATGTTCTGCTTCCGGGAATACCGTCGGCCCATAATCCACGTCAGTACCGGTTTCACCCGCTTCGGCAGCAACTGTTTCATCCGTTGTATCCCCGTCCTCTGCCGGCATTTCTCCAGATACAGTGTTAACGTCATCCTTTCCCCTGATATTCAGACGTTCATTGACCATGGAGGCAAATCCGGGATCTGCCACATATAATAAACCCCCGGCAGCTGATGCCCCCAGGAGTATTATCAGTATAACAGCTATTACATATCCGGTCTTCTTCACAGATTATCCTTTATCCTAAGCGAATCCTCAGTCATAAGCATTTCCCTGTTTTGAATTACATTTTACCTGATGCACATGAAATAAGCTATCGATCCGTCCACATGGTAATCCACTTCGGAATACAGTCTGTGAAGTATCCGCAGCAGCTGCTCTTCCGTCGGGAAAGGCGGGGTGAACCAGCCCTTCTTTGACAGTATCCTGTGTACGAGCCAGTCCGTTCTTTTGGATTTTCCTTTTATATAAAAGCAGGCGATGAATTTCCCGCCTTTTTTCAGGACCCGCCTTGTCTCGCGGAAGGCTTTCTTTTTATCGGGGAAGGCATGGAAACCGTTCATGCTTAAGACAATATCAAAGCTCTTATCCTCCATTGCGAGACTGCCCACATCTCCCTGCAAAAAAGTAATATGACCAAGGTCCCCAAGCCTTTCCTTTGCTTTTTCGAGCATATCCGCGCTGTAGTCAAGACAGGTGATCTTTGACTTAGACAGCCTTCTCCATTTCTCATTTGTGAAAACCGCGGTTCCCACGGGCACATCCAGGAGCGCTCCCGAAAAATCATCCGGAATATAAGACAGTACCTTTTCCGCTATCTCATTATCATCCGTACCGCTCCAGAAGAAACGCATATAAAGCCTGCTAAGGATGTTCCCCTGTGTCAGCAGGTCATCGTAAATATTCTTTGAGGAATTATACGCGCTTTGTATCCTGTCGGCTGCAGGCTCTGCCCTCTTTAGACGCTCTTTCCTCGCGCGCTCTTCGGTATCATCCCTTTCATCATATCCGTCATAGGGAGCATTGGGATCATGCGGCTTCTGCTTCTTCAGACTGTTGCAGACCTTATCCTTATTAGCAAATACAAAATCAAGGTCATCCGACCAGCCTGTATGGCCTGTGATAACCTTCGGGGCGATGCCTCTGCTGCGGATGAGGTTTTCCAGCTTTACAAGGGACTTTTTCGCCAGCTCGTTATCCTCCGCAAGGGAATTGATGAAGCTGTATCCGCCGTCAGCTCCCAGCCATATCGTATCGCCGGTAAAAAGATATGCGTCATCTATAAGATAGACCATATGCCCCCATGTATGTCCGGGCACAAGGATGGCTTCCACCTTGATGTCATCGATGTAAAATACATCCCCGTCCTTAAGAAGCTTTCTCTCATTGTCGCTCTTTACCAAAGGAAGCTTATACAGTCCGAATATAACCCTGCGCTTTGCCTTCCCTGTCAGATTCCGGTTTTCGATCTCACTTAAATATATGACCGCATCCTTAAAGAGCCCGTCGCTGTCACGCTCCACGGCTCCCACATGATCCGTGTCCTGATGCGTGATGAGGATATGCTTTATCGAAGACGGCTCGATATCAAGCCAGCCCATTTTCTCCTTAAGACGGGCGTAATTATATCCTGCATCTATCATTATGGTAGTGCCGTTCTTTTTATAAAAAAATATATCCGCGACCCATTCACGGACGCATGCTGTATTATCATCTATCCATCCGGTATTCAGGGGCTTGAATATCTCCTTGCCGCGATACCCCCATGACATCACTTTCTTTTGAAAATCCGATGCTGCTTTAGACATCGCTTCATCCTCCGTATTTTTCACCATAAGCTTGTGAAAGT
>CACZRA010000257.1 GCA_902783395.1 uncultured Lachnospiraceae bacterium | reverse complement strand
CGTCAAAGCCGTAGGTGACGCGGCCGTAAACTGCTTTTTTGAACGTCTTGCTGTGAGGCTGTCGTCTTCAAATCCTAATTTATACCGCGTCTTTATCCCGTCCTTGTCTGCCAGGGAAAACATGGCAAACTTAGTATGCTTCCTCATGTGAAGTTTTGGATCGAATTTATTCCCATTATCGCTGGTCTTGCTGTCCTTTATGGGCAGTTCCCCCACTTCCATGTATGGATTGTTTTCCGCATTATGCAAAATCGTATCCAGTGCATCTCTGTCATATATTCCCGTATATTCGAGTATGAGCTTTTGGGATTTTTCAGGCAGCTCCCTTTCTTCAAAGTAGGGAAGGGCCTGGGTCATTTCATACCAGCTCTTCGCGATCCTGTCATACTTCTCATCATGCTTCCTGTATATTTTTACGGCATATTCTTCTCTTTTACGGTTCCATTCTTCAGACAAAGCCAGCGCCTGGCCGATCGTTTTGCTGATCTTGCCTGAAATCTTATCGTTATCTCTTTTGACAGAAGACACACTGTTGGCTATGGAGCCGAAAAACCTTCTTATCGTGCCTCTCATATGCGCGT
This sequence comes from uncultured Lachnospiraceae bacterium, assembly GCA_902783395.1. Taxonomy (GTDB): domain Bacteria; phylum Bacillota; class Clostridia; order Lachnospirales; family Lachnospiraceae; genus NK4A144. The sequence continues at coordinate 1,899 of CACZRA010000257.1, read as the reverse complement.
TCGTCAGTTCGGTTTTTAATGTCTGGAGATAGGCTACATCTTTCTCAAGTTCGGTTCCTCCCCCGATATAGTCGATTATTTCCACATCCAGGACATCAGGATTCGGGCCATTATCTATCTGAGGCGGGGGATTGTTGAGATCTGCATTCTCCTCTTCACGTTTATTCCCGTTCAGAAGGTTATCATGCTCCTGAAAGAATTCGGCAAGATTTACATCATCCTCCCGGTCATTCAGATTCTGTTCTACGATATCCTCCCGGTCGTTCATACCCTGATTTACGATATCCTCCCGGTCATTCACACCTTGATCTTCATTATTCTGCCGGTCGTTTACGTCCAGAGCTGCGTTAGGCCCCAGAAGCTGGACATTGCCTATAAGTGTGCGGATAGTGTTCATCTGTGTAGCCTTATCATTATCATTGCCCGCGTTCTTTCCGAGCATTACGGCATAAAGGGCCTGGGTTTTTATGGCATCCCTCCTGAGACGTTTGACCTCGTTTATCTTTCCCGAGATCCTGATGCTGTAATCATTGTTTTTAACAAGCTGGGCCATGGCAGAATCAACTGAAGCCTGGTTTTCCTGCTGCATTCTTTTGATTATGTTTTCCCTGACCCGGTCTATTATGTCGCTTCTGTTTTTTCCATTGAAGGTCTCATTCCGAAAAATTTCCTCACCGGAATCCATATAAGAACGAAGAGAATCGTCCAGCAGATTCTGATCCACGTCATGTATGTCTTGTGCATATGCGTTTACGAACTTGCCTGCTTTGGGAGCCATTATTTCCTTCCCCTTTCCACTTCCGCTATATCCCGTTCACATAATATGAAATTATATGATTTGGACGCCAAAAGTACTGATACTGCATTTGTATCATCATAACAAAAATATACAGCTTTTTACCGCCGCTCTCAAGAAGTTTTTCGGGAAAATCAGGCTTGAATTAAGGTTAGCGCAGACTTATCATCTGATGCGGTAATGATTTCAGATCGGGATCCGTCCGATAATCCGAAAGAAGATGGCCTGAGACGCAGTTACTCTATGATTTTTTGAAGGCGGAGTGATCCGAGCGGCTGATTATGCGGAGGTGCCGTTATACACGGGTTGACAGATAAATGAAAAGATGTTACTTTAAGTTAGCGAAAGCTAATAACAATGTGCTTTTACTTCGATTTATGAGAATTGATACTATACTATGACAGATTAAATATCCGTAACGTGCCGCATGAAGCGGCAATTTTTTGGAGGATGGATTAGCCTGTCCTAACAATCCGGCAAAAAGGAGAAAGAGATGAAGATGAACCTTAATGAAGCTGAGACGGGAAGGGAATATGTGATCACGAAGGTCGATACAGGGGGAGATGAGGAGATGGAGAGCTTTCTTTTTTCCCTGGGATGCTACAGCGGGGAGCATATCACCGTAGTAGATAAGAAAAGAAATCTTGTGGTATCGATAAAGGATGCAAGATACAACATAGACCCGGAGCTGGGTGCTTCTATTCATGTCAACATGATGTTGACATAAATAATTACCATAAAGTATTTACATAAGTGATATACATAAAATATTTACATAAAGCATTAACATAAATCAGGAGGAGAGAAATGAGGATTGCGTTAGCGGGAAATCCCAACAGCGGTAAAACCACGATGTACAATGCGCTGACGGGAAGAAATGAAAAGATCGGCAACTGGGCCGGAGTGACGGTGGACCGCAAGGAAAGCCGCATCAAGGACAAGTACAACGACAGCGGAAAAGAGCTGATCGCGGTCGACCTGCCCGGCGCCTATTCCATGTCGCCCTTCACGTCGGAGGAGAGCATCACCAGCGGCTATGTGAAGAATGAGCATCCCGATGCCATCATCAACATCGTGGATGCCACGAACTTAAGCAGAAGCCT
>CACZRA010000256.1 GCA_902783395.1 uncultured Lachnospiraceae bacterium | reverse complement strand
GAATGAGAAATACCCGCTGGCACTTCCCCGGGGAACGGTGCTCGCCGGCCAGTATATCATCGAAGATGTGCTGGGACAGGGGGGCTTCGGCATCACCTATCTGGCAAAGGATCATAAAAGCGGCAGCAAAGTTGCGGTAAAGGAATTCTTTCCGGATTCACTTGCCGCGAGGACGAGCCCCACAACGGTCTCAGCTTTTACGGGGCCGAGGGGAGAGGATTTCAGCTACGGAAAGAAATGCTTTCTCGAAGAGGCGGAGACCCTTGCGAAATTCATAGGAAACGACAACATAGTCCGTGTGCAAAGCTATTTCGAAGAAAACGGAACCGCTTATTTTGTGATGGACTACATCGAGGGAATAAGCTTTGCGGAATATATCAGACACTACGGCGGAAGCATACCGTTTGAAAAGGCTGTAAACGTCCTTGTTCCCATAATGGACGCACTCGGCGCGGTACATAACCAGGGCATCATCCACAGGGACGTGACTCCCGATAATATCTATATAAATAATGACGGCATAGTAAAGCTTATGGATTTCGGCGCGGCAAGGTACAGCCTGGGCGATAAAAGCCAGAGCCTTGACGTTGTATTAAAGCACGGATATGCACCGAAGGAGCAGTACATGCGCCGCGGAAGACAGGGACCTTTTACCGATATATATTCTCTGGGCGCATGTTTTTATTTCTCTGTTACCGGAAAGCTGCCGCCTGATTCCGTGGACAGGCTCGATGCGGATGAGATCGTTCCGATGAGTGCTCTCGGAGCCGATCTGCCCGAGGTCTCGGAGAATGCGATAATGAAGGCGTTGAGCGTAAAGGCCGAGGATCGTTTCAGCAGCATGGAGGACTTCAAGCTTGCGCTTTTCGGCAGGGCTCCTGCCGGGCCCCCGGAACCCGCCGCCGTAAAGCAGAGATATTTCACCGCGCCTGATGCTGACGGGAAAGAGCAGTTCAGGACGGTGCTCATGGATAAAGATCAGGCCGCCGGACAGGAACACTTTGAGAAACGGCCAAACGACCATATCAGGAAGCCTGCTTCTGATAAGCCTTCAGCTGCGCGGGGGAAAAAGAAGGGGGCAGGGATACTCGGAGGACCGCCGGTACTCTATATAGTTATCGCTGGCGTCAGTGTTCTTATCTGCCTGACCCTCATCATAACCAGCCATATTTTTTTCAAGACCGGCAGCAGTGAGACCGCTTCCGAAAACATGCCGGAAGCAGCGGCTGATGAAAAGGCCGGGGAAGTGACTGAGGCGGCTTCGGCCGAGGAAGGCACGGAGACCGCAGATACTGAGGCTGAGTCTGCTTCGGAGAGTGCTGCTTCGGGGAGCGCTGCATCCCAAAGCAATGCAGATACAAAGGGAAAAGCCCAACTCGGTATCATGGGAACTACCGTGACCGATGAGATGATGGAGAAGGACAGTACACCGGCCGGGGCTTATGTGAGTGACGTGCTGGAGGGTGAAGGCGCGGAAAAGGCCGGATTGCAGCGGGGCGATATCATCACAAAGGTGAACGGGCGTAATATCCCAAGCATGGAAACTCTTATAGAGGAGATCGGAAATTACGGTATAGGAGATACGGTTTCGATGACAATATACAGACCCGGAGAGAACGGGTATGAAGAGATGGAGTTAAGTATCACCCTTACCGGAAAAGAGGAGGCCTGATAATGGCGATAATCGAATGTGAAAACGGACATCTGTATGACAACGCGCAAAATGAAAGCTGTCCCTACTGCAGAGGCGGGATATTCCGCGTGGATTTCGGCCCGGATGATAATGAGATCGGCAGGACTGTCCTGCTTGACAGTGAGCCCGGGACAGACAATGTGCCGGAAGCCGGAGATATCGGAAAGACCGTGCTGCTTGAAGCACCTCCCGCTTTCGGGGAGCAGCCGGCGGCAGAAATACAAAAGCCCGTACAGAATGCTTCGGGGGATATTTCAATATCAGGCTGGCTCGTCTGTACATCAGGACCCGATAAGGGAAGGGACATAACCGTAAGGGGACGCGAGGAACTTGTGCTAAGCGGAGGAACCTATGTATTTGTACCGTTTGATGCGGAACGGTAAAAGGAACGGAATATGAGATTTGACGTATACGGATATACCGATAAGGGCGGCAGAAGCCATAATGAGGATTCGTCGGGGTACGCGGAAGGAACCGGAAGCGGGATCTTCGTTGTGGCTGACGGACTGGGAGGACACTCATACGGAGAGCTTGCCTCCTTATGCGTAAAGGATACGCTTCTCGGAAGCTGGACTCCTGAGTGCGGTAAGCGCAGGGAGTGGCTTGCCGACGCGATAGAAGACGCAAACAGGGGGATAATGAAGATCGCCGATGAAAAGCATACCGTATTGAAAAGCACCGTGGCTGTCCTTGCCGTAGACGGCACGAGGGCAGTCTGGGGGCATTCAGGCGATTCCAGGTTATATTATTTTCATGAAGGAGCGATAGCGGAATATACCGAGGATCATTCCGTCGCATACAAGAAATACAAGGCCGGTGAGATCAGCCGGGAGGACATCGCGCATGATGAGGACCAGTCAAGCCTGCTTCGTGCTCTGGGCGGAGAGACACGCTACGAGCCCGTGATAAGGGAATATGAGAATGAACTTGTGCCGGGAGATGCTTTCCTGCTCTGCTCCGACGGTGCCTGGGAATACATAAGGGATGAAGAGATGCTGACCGCGCTTTCGGACACCGTAAGCTCAGCGGAATGGGCAAAGTCCATGCTCTATCTAATAATGAGCCGCGTCAAAGGAAATAACGACAATATCACACTGGTCACGGTAAGACTGATGTGATTTCAGCCTTCTTTTTTCAGCTGCGCGCGTACCCAGGTGAATGCAGGTATGACAAGTACGGGGATGCTTTTTCCGGAGCGTTATGTTATCATTTCTCTGTTTATTGTTGATGCTTCGGGAACGACCGGGAGATTCATATGGCAGGACGCAGCAACGGTCTGAATAACGAAAACCTCTTAAAGATACTTCTTCTCGCTGTCTCTTTTATTTCACTTGTCACCGGGATAACGGTATTTACAGGCAGGCTCATAAAAAGCCGGGCCGCGGCGGCGGAAGCATCGGAAAAAGCTTCCGAAGCAGAAGAGACGGACAGCGAAGAGCCGTCTCAGGAGGAAGCATCAGCCGAAGGATCCACGGAAAGCGAAGATGTCCCGGCAGATAGCGCAGCCTCTGATACCGGAGAAAATGATACCGGGGACACTTCCCTTACGGACAGCGCCGTGGAGGAAGCCGGTCAGAGTGATCTCACCGAAGATGAAAAGACCGCTCTGGAGGAGGAGCTGAAGGAAAAGGAGCTCGCTGAAGCAGACGCTTCCGCCTCTTCCCAGAAATACAGCACCGATTATATCTACGGTGTATTTATCGCCTCAGATCCTGATGTCACCAGGGCCTTCGCCCCGACCATCGCCTTCAATAAGGATCATACCTTTGAAATGACTCTGAACTTTGACGACAATATGAAGACCTACAAAGGAAGCTACACCACATCGACAAAACAGAACGAGATGGACGACCTCTATGTCTATCTTACTATAGACAATCCAAGTAACGGGATTTCCGACAAAGCCACTGTAGTCTTCTCAGACTCTCCGGATTACTGCATGTTCATGGATGATGGCTTCGGCCTTATGGGTTACAGCGGTGCGCCGTACTACTTCAACAGAGATGAAAGGGAATAGATGACAGAAGATTATCCGCTGGCTCTGCCAAAAGGCACTGTGCTCGCAGGTCAATATCAGATCGACATGGTCCTGGGCCAGGGCGGCTTCGGGATAACCTACCGGGCAAAGGATCTAAAGAACGGAACCAACACCGCGATAAAGGAGTTTTTTCCCGATTCTCTCGCCGCAAGGACGAACGGCACAGCCGTATCCGCCTTCTCGGGAGAGAGGAGCGAGAGTTTCGAATACGGGAAAAGCTGCTTCCTTAAGGAAGCGGAGACTCTGGCGCAGTTCATCGGGAATGAAAACATAGTTCGTGTGATAAGTTACTTTGAGGAAAACGGCACGGCTTATTTCGTAATGGAATTTATCGAAGGATTGAACTTCGACGAATATATCAGTCAGCACGGCGGAAAGATAAGCTTTGAGGCTGCATCGAGAGTACTCGTTCCGATCATGGATGCTCTGGCTGCCGTGCATCGAAAGGGCATCATCCACCGTGATGTCACCCCCGACAATATCTTCATCACAAACGACGGGATACCGAAGCTCCTTGATTTCGGAGCGGCACGCTACAGCCTCGGCGACAAGAGCCAAAGTCTGGATGTTGTCCTGAAGCACGGCTTTGCACCTAAGGAGCAGTATACGAGACGCGGAAAGCAGGGCCCCTATACCGATGTATATTCACTCGGCGCAAGCTTTTATTATGCGATAACGGGCAAACGTCCTCCGGACTCGATAGAGCGCATGGACGAGGACAATCTGATCCCGCCCAGCGCAATAGGGATACATATACCCTACGAGGCGGAGGAAGCGATACTGAAGGCACTGAACCTTCAGCCTGTCGAAAGATTCCAGAGCATGGAGGAGTTCCGAAAGGCACTGCTCGGACCCGTGACGCTGTCGGGCGGATCACCGAAAACAGAATTACTGACATCCGGAGAATATGATCATGAGGAGTCCGCGAAGACCGTATATATCCCGCGGGAACCAGGACTGCAGAGCCGCCGGGACCGGAAAGTCCGCACAAAAAAGAAAAGGATGAATCCTACTGTAGCTGCCGGTCTTCTTGCTCTCCTGCTCGTACTTGCGGCAGGGGTCATCGCTACGGTCAGGCTGTCGTCCGGGAACGGGGAAAAAGCGGAAGATACCGAGGCCGGGACGGACCAGCCGGAAAACGGAGCCGGCACGGAGAGCGGTTCCGATGAGGATAAGCTTGCTGAGATCGACGTAAAGGATGACAAACATGCAGATTTTATCTTCTATGGGAACGGCAGCGGCAGTATGTCCGATATCACCGGTCTTTCTTTTTCTTTCGGAGACTATTCGGCAGGACTGAATGATTTTGACAATAACGGGAATTTCCAGTGCAGCATCTGGACGAATGACGGAAACGGAAATCATTCCCTGTTCGAAGACGGGAAAGCGGATTATACGGTAAATGAAGACCGTATCACGATAAGCGCGGATATGAGTGCGGTGGACGGATTTTCTTTTGCCGGTATCGGCGGTGACTGTGAAGTCCATTATGAATATGACGGAAACGGCGGGCCTACTGAGACTTATAAGTGGTCCGATATCGCCCGCATGGACGGATATAAAGCTTCGGAACAGACTGAAGCAGAGGAAGCTGAGAGTGAAGCCCAGACTCAGGCACAGGCTCAGTCATACGGAGATGAGGAGCTGTATCCCGTCATAATAGGAAATACTCCCGATAATCTCATAAACAACTGCTTTTTTGATCCCAACGGCGAATATATCGAGTCAGACAACGGACATACCGGATGTCCCGCCAGGTCCGGCAGTCTTGTATATTTCATCGGGCAAACCGAAAGCGGGGACAGAACGGGTTTTACCCGTGATCTTGATACCGGTGAAACAAAAACGATCCCCGAGCTTGAGAGGTTCAAATGGATAGAGAGACTCCTCGTATCGGAGGATTATTATTACATTTACATCAGAGACGAAAAAAGCTATTACTGTATCAGGAGAAGCGACGGGAGCATAAAGGGCTCCGTATCAGTGGAGGATCCGAGGGCAGTCGCGTTTTTTGACGGTAATTTATTCTATGTGGCGGACAACAACCTTCGGGGCCAGTCAGTGTATATGGTTCCGGCAGGGGATCCGGACTCTAAGCCCAGGGAGCTCGTCTCCGTATGGGAGGGAGAAAAAATATCAACTCTCTGCGCCACGGATGACGGTATTATCTACAGGGCAAGAGGCGAACAGCTTATACTCGGAAAGCTGACGAAAAACGGCGATGAATATAAGCATTCCCATTACAGCTATTTCGAGTATATGAACGGGAATATCTGGGAGCTTGTAGCCGACGGGACCGATCTTTATTTTGCCGCGAAGACTGATGAAAATGAATGGGAGATAGGACGGTACGATACCGCAGGCAAAAAAATGAGTATCCTGACCTCAGTCAGGACCGCAGTACACCCCTGCATCGGCGTATTCTACAAGGACGGGAAAAGAAGGATCGGTTATTACGTCGAGCCTGTATCATCTCAGGAGGGAGAAATGCGCCTTGAAGTGATGGACGACGGCGGCACCGTTGTTGAAACACTCTCCATACCTGAAGGTTGACATAATGCGGGATCTGCGCAGGTACCCTCCTTGCGAAATCAAAGCGCGGGATGTAAAATAATCATCAGGTCATCGGTTCCTTGCATGACCTTTGTTTCAAAAAAGCTACGCAATATCAGGTTAATATGGGAGAGTGTACTTTTTTCAAGACATTGATTTTTGAAATTGACAATGCGGAGTGCGAGTGTTACCTTATTGTATACAAGAAACAGACCTGTGATATTTTCATAGGAAGTAATAATTTTTTTCAACTACATTCAAATCATATTTTTAATTTAAGAAGGAGGAAGATATGGCATTTGAGAAGGAATGGAGAGGCTTCAAGGGTACTCATTGGACAGATGATGTAAACGTCAGGGATTTCATCCAGGACAATTACACACCTTATGACGGAGATGAGTCCTTCCTTGCTGATCCG
>CACZRA010000255.1 GCA_902783395.1 uncultured Lachnospiraceae bacterium | reverse complement strand
GATCCATACTCCCGCTTCCCCCGGAGCATATGGCTCGCCTTCGACTATCAGCATCTTCGATATCTCATTTGATCCTATGAAATTCATCTGAAGGTCGAGCTCTTCATCAAGCTCGGCTTTGCCGTCTCTCCTGATCCTTTTTTCGGCTTTTTTTACAACAGGCAGGGAAAGAATGCGGCGAAGGTCATCATCCCTGAACTCCCTTCCCTCCACCCAAAGATCGGCAAGATTTGTATTCTCGTAGTACTTTGCCTCATACATGGCCATGCCGCCTGCCTCGGAATCAAGCCCTGCAAAAACGAATATTCCGAGAAAGGACATCAAAAAAATAGAAAGGAACTGGATCTTGTTTTTAAGCAGGTCCCTTGCCATTTTCCGAAGGAGTATCACCAGCTCACCTCCTCCGCATCCCTGGGATCATCATTTATCTCCGTAAGCAGCACGGTTCCGTTTTTAACACGTATGACACGGTCAGCGATATCAGCAAAGGAGCTGTTGTGCGTCACCATGACAACAGTATGCTTATTCTCCCTGCTCTCCTTCTGAAGGAGCTTCAGCACTTCCTTGCCGGTATCCGTATCCAGTGCTCCGGTGGGCTCGTCACAAAGAAGGAGCCTCGGATTCTTCGCCAGAGCCCTGGCTATTGAAGTCCTCTGCTGTTCGCCTCCGGACATCTGTGAGGGACACTGGTGCATATGATCCGCAAGTCCTACTGAAGCCAGAGCCTCGGCAGGATCCAAAACCTCCGCTCCGGCAGATTCCTTCTCCCACATGCTCCCCCGCCTTACATTGCGTCTGACATCCTTCATCAGAGCTACGTTTTCGTATGCGGTAAGTGTGGGGATCAGGTTATAGAATTGAAATACGACTCCGACATTCCATGCACGGTATGCCGTAAGTTCATCGTCCTTAAAATGAGAAATGTCATGCCCGTTAAACAGTATCTCTCCCGCAGTCGGCGAATCCATGCCTCCGAGAAGGTTTAAGAGCGTACTCTTTCCTGCGCCGGAAGGGCCCAGGATCACGACCATCTCCCCCTCTTCTATCTCAAGATCCACATCCCTTAATGCATAGAATTCATGTTCCCCGGCGGAATACTTTCTTTCAACATCCTTAAATTCAATGAACGGCATAAGTCGCTTTCTCCCCGATCCGGCTGTCGGTCACGGAATCTGTTATCACTGCAGCGCCTTCATCAAGTCCTTCCAGGATCTCCACATATTCCGAGGTCTTTATCCCTGCCGTCACATATTTCTTTGCGATCACTCCTTCTTCTATCACATAACAGTAATCACCCTCATCATCAGAATAAAATCCTTCATAAGGGATCAGAAGCACTCCCATCTTCTCATCCGTAAAGATCGTAACATCCGCTTCGAGCCCAAGTATCACCCTCTCGTCCGGATCTTCTATATGCACATTCACGGCTACTTTATTCTTGTCCGAATCCTCAGGTGTAGCGACATGGTTGATCCGGGAAACCTTCCCCGGAAATACTGCATCAGACACAGCGATCTCGGCTCTCTGGCCTTCCTTTATCTGTCCGATATCATACTTTGATATCATGACCGTAACCTTCAAGTCCTTGTCTGATACTATCTTGAATAAAGGAGTACCCTCCGTTACGACATTTCCGCTCTTCACCCCGCATTCCGTGACCACGCCGGAGAAATCTGCTTTTACACCCTCAAATGCTTTCTGAAGCTCTGATTCTGCCCCTTCCTCCTTGCTTCGCGCAAGATCAGTCTGCTTTTCGAGTGCATCCTTCTGACTTTGGTTTAATATGCCGGACTCGTAGTTGTTCTTCTCTGTAACAGTCTGCTTCCAGTTCCTTGTGATATCCTCCATCCAGTTATTTGTATCATTCCAGGTCTCATATTCTCCGGGAGTCCTTTCAGTCGCAGGAAGAGATGCCTGCTCCTTCTGCAGAGCCGCTATGTCTTCATTAAGCTTCGCAATATCTTCGGTTAAGTCATCAAGCTCATCGGTCTCATCATCGTCAAGCTTTGCGATCTCCGTTTTCTTTTCCGCTATCTTTTCATTCTTTGAGGCTATGCAGCTCTCAAGATAATCATATCTTCTGTTAATATTCCAGTTCTCCTGATACTTTCCCTCATCCTGCTTATCCCTGTATTCCCTCTCCAGGGCATAAAGCGTAGCATAAGCCGCGTCATCAGACGCGGCCCTGCTGTACTTGGAGGAATATTCGTTACTCTTATCTATCTGTCCTTTGACGTTCTCCTCGCTCTGCTCCCTGCTGATCGAAGCTTCCGATACCGTCCTTTCAAGGTCTTCCGTATCATATGTGAGCAGAAGTTCACCGGTCTGTACAAGGTCGCCGACCTTCAGATCCACATTTTTCACCGGCGCCGATACTCTCGCAAAATAAATCTGATCCTTTTCTCCTTCGATATCCCCGCTTTCCTTTATGCTTCCGGCTATACTGCCCTTTTTAGCCATTGCTACCTCATGCTGTTTTCCTCCGCCTATGCCGAACGCCGTGAGCAAAACTGCTGCTCCTGCCGCTATCACAATAGGGAATATGGCAGCTGTCCGTCTTCTCGCCATTTACGAACTCCTTCCGTAACATATTTAGAAAGAACAGTGATATCCTATCACAGCGCCCCGGAATTAGCAATAGCTAATCGCGCCGGGTATTATCACAGGAAAACGCAATGATGTTATAATAGGTATAAGACTTATCCTGCCTGTACAGGATGAAGCTATGGAAGACTATGATGGAAGGAACCGGTTCTGAAACATCTCTGATCTATGCATGGAAAACTGTGTAAAATATGTCCGCGAAGGTGCGGCATAGACAGATCTGTCCGAAAGGGGATCTGCGGTACCCAAGACAGGCTCAGACTTGCAAGGGCAGCGCTTCACCATTGGGAAGAGCCCTGTATCTCCGGAAACAGGGGATCCGGAGCGGTCTTTTTTTCCGGCTGCTCTCTTCATTGTGTATACTGCCAGAACAGGGAAATATCTGACGGAAACGCCGGGATCGAAACAGAACCGGACAGGCTTACGGAAATATTCTTTGAACTGAAGGAGCAGGGTGCCCATAACATAAATCTCATTACGGGCGACCACTTTATTCCGCAGATACAAATTTCACTGGTAAAAGCAAAGGAACAGGGACTGGATCTCCCGGTCATTTTCAACTGCTCAGGCTATGAGACTGTCGATTCGCTGAAGATGCTGGCAGGCCTTGTCGACATTTATCTTCCCGATTTTAAGTATATGGATCCGGTATTGGCAGAAAGGTATTCCCATGCCCTTGATTATCCCGACACGGCAAAAAAAGCCATTGCGGAAATGAAAAAACAATGCCCGCTTTGTGTCTTTGACGATGAAGGGATGATACAAAACGGCGTGATCGTGCGGCATCTGCTGCTTCCCGGACATGTTTCGGATTCTAAGAAGATAATAGAGTATCTCTATCACACGTACGGAGACGAAATTTACCTGAGCATAATGAGCCAGTATACGCCGATGGACGGTATATCCGCAGATCACCCCGAGCTTTCAAGGCGCGTGAAAAAGAAGGAATATGAAAAGCTTACGGATTACGCGATAGATCTCGGCATACAAAATGCATATATTCAGGATATGAATGTCGCAAAGGAAAGCTTCATACCGGCATTTGATAACAGTGGCGTATGAGAAGTCCACGTCTTTGAAAAGACCCTACCCTGCGCATATCTCCCAGAAGCACACAGCGCTTGCGGCAGCGACATTGAGGGAATCCACCCCGTGATACATCGGGATCTTAACTGCAATATCACAGGCTTCTATCACATCCCCGGGGAGACCGTAACCCTCGCTGCCGAGTATTACAGCGAGTCTGTCCGCAGCTTTCAGGTCTGTGTCCTTTATGCTTTTTGCATTATCACTCAGAGCCATGGCCGCAGTAACGAATCCCATAGCGCCAAGCCTGTCTATAAGATTGCATCCGGTGCTTTCTTCTTTCCCCGCAACTGTCCATGGTATCATGAATACGGTTCCCATACTGACTCTGGCCGACCTTCTGTAAAGCGGGTTAACAGTATCCCTTGTAGCTATCACGCCATCCATTCCCAGCGCAGCGGCAGATCTGATAATGGCACCTACGTTCGTAGGATTGACTATGTCATAGAGTACCGCTATACGTTTTTTTTCATTGCAGAATTCATTAAAATCCTGAACAGGTTTTCTTCTGAATGCTCCCCAAAGCCCTCTTACAAGGGCATATCCGGTAAGCTTCTTCAAAACCTCACGATCCGCAACGTAAACCGGAACCGGCCTGCTTAAGGACCCAAGTATCTGCGGTGTTTCTTTTTCTATCCGTTCCTTTTCGACAAGAAGCGAGATAAGTTCGTATCCCGCTTCTATCGCCTGCATTATGACTCCCGGGCTTTCCGCAATGAATATGCCAGGCTCGGGTTCATAATACCTGAGGAGCTGCGCTTCATTTAAGCGTGCATATATATCCAGTTCCGGTTCATTCAGATCTTCTATTTCTTTTATCATATGGAAGCTCCATGTCAGCATCCGGCATCAAAGCTAATGCTGTTTTCACAGGTTTCACAATTGATGCCATTATCCATCCTCTTTTTTATTTCGAAAAGAAATCCCCCAGCTTTTTAAGCAGCGTCTCCCTGTCGATCGTCTTCAAAAGATAATCCACCGGGCTTAGATCCACCACGGACAGGACGCTGTCCCTGTCGCCGTGTCCCGTAAGGAACATAACGGGTATCTGCCCCGTCTCGGGATCATTCTTCAGCATCGAAAGCACCTGCGGGCCGTCCGCCACAGGCATCTCGTAGTCGAGGAGCACAAGGTCCGCCTTGTTCTTTGCAAGATAGCTTATCGCCTGAACCCCGTTCGATGCCATGCCAACATGGTAGCTGCCCTTCAGCCATTCATATACCGTGCGCATATAAGTGATATCGTCATCCACTATCAGTACAGTCTTTTTGCGCTTCTCTCCTGTATTTTCTTCAAGATACGCTTCCGCTTTTCTGATAAGGGAATCGATATCCAAAGGTCTCCTGAACCATTCGGTGACAGACTGCTCGGGGACGGTCTTTTTCAGGAATTCATATTCCCCGCTCTCCCCTATAAGCATGAGTCCCATATCCTTATCGAGGACGATATCTTTTAAATACACAATGGTCTCAGGCATTGATTCAATATCCTCACTCATAAAGAAGATGACAAGCTGCGTTTCATCCCCTATGCATTCCTCCATCTCTTTTATCCCGGCATGGGCAAATACTGACCTGATCCCATTCCCTTCAAGCTTCGTGATAAGGCTTTTTGCCAGAAAACTGTCAGTCACGCTTATTATCGCGACCTTTCCGTTTGCTCCTTTATTATCCATTATGTCTGTCCTCCGATCATTTCCGGCGCTGACAATATCCTGCCGAAAATCAATTTTTAAGCGCATCCTCAGCCAGCCTGATGATCCCATCCCAGTCAAGCCTTGTTAAGCTTTTTTCCACCTTTCCGATGATCTCATCATCAGCCGGTGCAAGACGATATCCCATGAGCTCCTTCAGAAGATCCTCCATAAGGCCATAATCCATGGACTGTGCGATCTCCAGGATCGTACTGTAAGCCTCCTTCATAGCCCCGGGATCTATCTCCGGCAGATCATCATCCACAGATGAAAGCTTCGACAGATATCCGTCCAGCTCCCTGTACATATCAAGCAGCCTTTCTGTATTCCCTGCGATATAATCCGTATCCTCTTCCTTTCCTGCTGTTTCAAGCTCTTCTGCCAGCTTTGACAGTTTATCAGCGCCTATGATGCGTGCCGAGCTCTTAAGCGCATGAACCTTTATCGTATAATCCGGTATGTCTTTTTTATCATAAAGCTCCTGTATCTCATCCGCCTTGGCTTTAGCCGTCTGATGGAAAACCGTAAGAACAGACAGATATCCTTCCTCCGTCCCACAGTTTTTTACGCCTTTCAAGATATCGAGTTCCGGCACATCCTTAAGCCACTCCGGAAGGGATGCCGTCTGCCCCGGCTCTGTCACGATATCATCTTCCGGGATCTCTCCTAATCCCAGACTGCCCCAGAGCCTGTCATATTCCTTCCATACATCCGGACTTTTTGCCTTTTCGTTCATGCGGTATTCCGTGTCTTCATCTATCATATTCAGCATGACGTCCGCGACCTGCGGATCGAACATCGTACCCTTGCAGCGCTCTATCTCAGCACGTACATCCTCCTGCTTTCTCGGCACGGAATAACTGCGAGTGCTCGTCATGGCATCGTAGCAGTCAGCGACGCAGACTATCCTTGCAGTCTCAGGGATATCCTCTCCCTTAAGCCCGTCGGGGTAACCCGTTCCGTCAAAATGCTCATGATGCCATCTAGCGCCCTCCCTGAGTCTTGGCATATCAGCTATCTCTTTCAGGATCTCGTATCCCTTTACGGTGTGCTCCTTTATCTCCTGGTATTCATCATCGGAAAGCCTGCTGTTTTTATGTATGATATCCTCATGTATTCCGATCTTTCCTATATCGTGCAGGAGACCGATCTCGTAGATCATGATCTGCTCTTCGGCGCTCTTTCCAAGCCTCCTTGCAAGCTCCGCGCTCATAGCGGCTACCCTCCTGGAATGACCGTCAGTGTAATGATCCTTGGTATCCACGGTTTTGGACAACGCGAGCATCATTTCCCTTGTAAGCCTGCGGCTTCTTCCTGCCTGGCGTTCAACCTCTTTTTCTATTGACAGCTGATAATGATGCAGGTCTATGATCCGCTTCACCCTCTGCTTTAACACATCGGGCGCAAAAGGTTTCCTGATATAATCGGACGCTCCGCTCCTGAAGCCGTTCTCCTCCGTCACGCTGTCATTGTCCCCCGTGAGCAAAAGCACGGGAATATCCGCAGTCTGTCTTTCATCCTTAAGAGAACGCATCACCTCAAAGCCATTCCCGTCCGGCAGGTGTATGTCAAGTAATATAAGATCCGGACTGTATTTTTTTGCCATGCTTAATGCTTCGCTTCCGAGAAAGCATTCCTTTACTTCGTAATCCGGCTCCATTATATTTTTTATCAGGGTGCATACAGCCTCATCGTCATCTATGGCGAGGATCATGGATTTTCCTGACATTAAACTGCCGGAAGGAGCCGTGGTCTCGGCAGGTTTCTGTATTTTCTCATCAGGAAGCAGCACATACAGAAGCTTTTCCAGCTTATCGCCCTCCACGGGTTTTGAAATATAATCCGTAAAGCCCGCGTCAAGATATATCTTCCTTGCGCCGGACACGGCATTGGCCGTAAGCGCAATGGCAGGCGTTTCCTGATTTTTCCCGCTCTCTCTTAGATGCGAAAGAGTCTCAATGCCGTCCATCCCTGGCATCATATGGTCGATAAAGATCACGTCATATTTATTGCCTTCTGAAAGAGTCAGCGCATCCTTTCCCGACAGGGCTGTGTCTATGCGTATCTTCGTCTTCTTTAAGAGGCTCTGCATCACCGTAAGGTTCATCTCGGTATCGTCCACTACAAGTATCCTTGCGTCAGGTGCCTGAAATAGTTCGCGGTATGCCGGGATATTCTGCTTTGTCTGCGTTATCCTTTGCGTAAGGCCGCCGATCCCTGTCCAGCTTATGACCTCCTGCTCTACGGAAAATGAAAGCCTTGACCCTTTTCCGTATTCGCTCTCGACTACAAGCTCGCTTCCCATAAGATCAAGGAGCTGCTTTGTGATACTCATGCCCAGGCCCGTGCCTTCTATGGCGTGGTTCCTCTCATCCTCAAACCTCTTATAAGGAGAAAAGAGTATCTCCAGCTCCTCTTCCTTCATGCCTATGCCCGTATCCTCTACAGTAAAGACAAGCATGATATTTTCATTATCCTTCTTTTCAAAGGAAACCCGAAGCTTTACGGATCCTTCTTCCGTGTACTTTACGGCATTGGTCAGTATATTGAGGACGCACTGCCTGATCCGCACCTCGTCACCGTTCAGAAGATGCGGGATATCCTCATCCGCTTCGAGCTCAAACTTTAAGCCCTTTCTTACGGCGCGCTCCCGGATCATATTACAAAGATCATTTATAAGTGAAGATACCTCATACTGAACCGGTATTATCTCCATCTTCCCTTCTTCCACCTTTGAAAGATCCAGTATGTCATTTATCAGGGAAAGAAGCGTCCTGCCTGCCGACATGATATCCGATGCATAGGAACGGATCGAATTCTCCGTGGTCTCCCGGAGTATGATCTCGTCCATGCCCAGCACCGCATTTATGGGAGTCCTTATTTCATGCGACATGCTGGCCAGGAATCTGCTCTTCGCCGCGTTCGCGCTGTCCGCTATCTCCTTCTGTTTTTCAAGCTCCTCCATGTAGCGGAAATGCTCAGTATCGTCCGTGACCACATATATCGTCCCGATCTCCACGCCGTTGCGGTAGAGTTTATTGGTCTCAGGCGAAAAGATCCGGTCTCCTATCCTCAGCGGTTCGCCTGTCTCGGCTGCCTCTTTCAGCGTGCTTACTACTCCCGTGGGATCAATAATAAGATCCGGAAAAAGCGACATCGCGGGAACATTCCTGAAGGTCACAATCCCTCTTTCATTTACGGCGATTATCCCCTCGGAAAGTTCATCTATCACATATTCCCTGGTCAGGGTTTCGACATCCAGAAGTTTGAACTTAAATATCGCTATAAACATCAGGGCCGACCCGAAATAAAACCCGATCATCGTCACGTCATATACCTCGGACACGGGGATCCATTTAAATATCTGCGCCAGAGTGGAAACACCCTCAAAAAGAATTGCGCAGGTCACGATAAACAGGCTTTCCCTGGCTGCTCTCTCCTTTTCTTTACACCACCTGATGACCAGAACCGAAAGGCCTGCCAATATATAGATCACCATCATGAAGTCCCATATGTGATGCCAGACGCCGTTCTCATGAATAAAGACCGGAAATCTGCATTTTATATAAAACTGCGTATTTTTATAGTAAAGATGAGTGATCCTTGTTGTCGCAACAATGATATAAGTGATGACGTTGAACGCCGCCAGTCCGGTCCGGAGAGTCTGGGGCAGTCTGATCCTGACAAGCTCAATGACA
The DNA here is from genome assembly GCA_902783395.1 of uncultured Lachnospiraceae bacterium. Classification (GTDB taxonomy): domain Bacteria; phylum Bacillota; class Clostridia; order Lachnospirales; family Lachnospiraceae; genus NK4A144. The sequence continues at coordinate 1,868 of CACZRA010000255.1, read as the reverse complement.
AATAAAAAGAGGGAAAAAGCGATCCACACTTTTCCCAGATAAGCTATCCTCAGTGCTGTAAAATATACATCCTCCGTCTTCGATGTCAGCTCAAACAGATAGCCTGTGCTGTTTACGAGCATAGAAATACACGCAAGGAAAAGGTAAGAGTGTAAAGCCCCCTTCCAGTTCCTGAATACCGCCCAGCATTCCACAGCAAGCAGCACTATTATGATGCATTGGATATAAAGCAGTATGTAATACATCTCACCCTCTGAACGTTTCGTCCGGATAATCCCAGAACCCGCCCTTATGGAAATTCTCATTCCCCAAAGGCTTTGCGGTGAGCTTAAATACCACGCAACCGTCAGGACACACCACGGTTTTTGTATACCTGCCGTCACCGCCGACGTTTTCAAGATCCCCGCCGCTGCGGACCGCTTCCATCAGCGGATAAAGCATCATCATAGTTTTTGAGCAGATACCATACCCATCCTTATTCACAGGACAACCGTAAGTACAGGTATATTTATCACCGATCTCTTCTCCGTTGCGGCAATACCTCTCGGTATGGTCCCCATGAAGAAAACCTGTAACCTCAACAGTAAACTCATACTCTTCGTCGTACCATTTCTTCATATTTGACCTCCATTTTTTTATTAAGATGAATCTATTATTTTCTCACGGCTGTCACATACTCTACGCCCTCGCGAAGCAGCTCACTTTAGCCGTAGTATTATCCATAGCGATCGATCTTACCTCCTGTCCGGTCCACCAAACAGCATATCAGCCGCCTTTTCCAGTTCCCTGCGTTCCTGTGAATCGTCGTATCCGCTTTCCTTATCATCAATGCCCTTTACGGGAACGATCGAATAAAGCCCGTCACGGTTACAATAAAAGAAGATCCTTTTGACGCCGCTTATCTTAAACCGTGCCTCCGCATTTCCCTCCGGATAGAATTTCACCATCTGCATGTCACCGGAAGATACAGCCGCCGCAAACGAAATGTAATGCTCCTTGGTCATGCTGTGATCGATACGCACATAATACTCATCCTCAACACGCTCAATGAAGATCATGTGCCTCTCATCCATAGGCTCCGCCTCTAATGGAGAAAGTAATATGCCGTGACAATGGATCTCCGACTCTCCCATACCGTGTATCACGTTTCCGCAGACCGGACAGACATAAAACTTCGACCGCAGCATATTTGCAGATACATTTTCATTATGAATGGTATTGCCCGATATCAGCTCCGTAACCGATATCCTGAACGCCTCCGCTATGGGCTCCAGCAGTGTAATATCCGGATATCCCTTGGCGGTCTCCCATTTAGAAACCGTCTTGTCGCTCACTCCGAGCTTTTCCGCCAGCTGGAGCTGTGTCATCTTGTTCTTTTCCCGCAGGTTACGTATAACCGTGCCTGTAACATATTGGTTCATTTTTTCTCACCTCCATAAACAGATTGTAATCCAACGGCAAAGAATATGTTACCTACGGAGGGTAGAGTCACTATTTGGGGTTTCCGCAAAATGCTCCCATTTCTTTTTCCAACAGCCTGTAGACATTTGCTACGAGAAATCCATCCGCTATGGCATGGTTCAACCGGACGCTCACCGGCATCATAAGTCTCCCGTTTTCCTCCCGGTATTTTCCCCAGTTGATGACAGGGGGGAAGTGCAGGAAGCCGTCCGGCAGCTCAACGTTCAGCGAATCATAGGACAGCCAGGATATATAGGATGCGTCGAACCAGTTAGGATGAGCCATGATATCCAGTCCGTATTCCCTTGTTTTCTTTGCGTTCTCTACGTCATTTACAGCATTCCGGTAAAACTCTTCATAGTCTTCATAATAAGTCGTATAGACCGGCGTGCAGGTTTCCGTGTCAT